>JADKDR010000019.1 GCA_016714535.1 Bacteroidota bacterium | reverse complement strand
TTTTGTTGGTCGTCAGGGTTTGTATTACCAAGAGGTATTTGTATGTTTTTTTTGCAAGTGGTATGTGTTCAAGTTGGTCTAGTTGTTTGTGTATTATTTGAATGTCGCGGTGCAAAAAGTTGAGTTGCTTGCGTATGGCTTTTCGTATTTCTTTGGTTGTTTTGGTTTTCTTTTGTGCTGTTTTCAAATATATCTTTCGTGCTGTTTTGCGGTAGGTGGGTGGCTTTTCATCTTCCATTGTATGGGCATGGAGTATGTCAATTATTTTTTCGGCCTTTTCGCGTGCATCGTTGAGTAAGTTCAAGTCGGTTGGATAGCTTATATCTTGTGGTGCTGCGGTGGCATCTGTAATCATTGTGCCGCTATGTGTGGGTGTGTTTGCATTAGTTTCTGTTGGCTTTTCTTTGTCTTTTTCGTCTGTGGTTTCGCTGCTGTAGCTGTCTGTTGTTGCAGCTTTGGGGCTTCCAAGGTCTAATATCATCTCGTTCATTTTGCCCACTAAATCAAAGTTTAAGCGCATACGGATGCTAACAAAGAGTGATGCATCGAATGGTTCTTCATTGCTAAAACTGCTGTAGCCAATGAAGTATTGCATATACATGTTCTCTTGTATCTGGTGTATGGTTGCTCTGTCTGTTAATTCGCATATGTGTTTTATGATTACTGCACCTATTGCAACTCGTGGATTTATGGAGCTGGCTCCATTTGGGTGATTGTTAAGTTGTTGTTGATATAGTTTGACTAACTTATCCATGGGATGCGATGGGCAAGAATTACCCATCGGTTTTTGGGGTTTAACTTTTGCGAAAAAGGGGTTTCAAATCCGTCTAAACTTAACTGTGTCGTGCTAATATAGGCTTGCTTGGATGCACGCGTTTTTGATGCTTTTGCCATTTTGCTTTGCAGATGTTTTTTGTTGATAGCTGCAAAATTATTGATAATATTGAGCATTCAATATTTTCAGCAAACCCTAAGCACAAGCCTGTCATCTCGCTTCAGGCGAGAAGGGTTCGAGTCCTGTCCCTACCGCAAACAAGAGGTTATCATTTAAGGTAACCTTTTTTTGTAAAAAAAATGGGAATATACTTTTGTGGCTGAAGTCACAAAGGTTTGCATATTAAAAGAAAGAAGGGCACAAGACTCTTAAAAAGCAAATGATTCACATTGAAAGATTTATCTAAGTTAATTCAGTTATTCTGCTGTATGCTTTTTATATGTTTTTAAACTTAGCTTTTTATTGTTCATTGTTGAGTTTTCATTTGCATATTTTGAATTTTGCTATTGAATTGTTTTCTTCAATTGAAACAAAATATACTCCATGAGCAAAGTCTATCATATCAAAAGCTACTGAATTATCAGAAAGAGTTTGGGTGGTTAGCAATTTGCCAGTGCAATCAAAGATTCTAATTTTCTTTTGACCTTTTGACATGAGATTTGTTATAATAATATTATCGCTTTCGTAATTATAATAAGCAATAATGTTGTTGTAGTTTTCGGCTTTTAAAGAAACAATATTCGAGAAATTAAAGTTTTCATTTATGTCCACTTGTTTTAATCTATAAAAGTTAATGCTTTGAAGTGGAGAAGGATCAATAAATGAATAATTTATTGTGTGACTGGAGTTTCCTGCACCTTTAATTGTTCCAATCTTATTAAAATGTGTTCCGTTATTTGACCGTTGAACCTCAAAGTAATTGCAATTGAATTCGTTTAATGTGCTCCATTTAAGAATCGCTTTATCATCCTCGTACTTCTCAGCTTTAAAATTGAAAAATTCAACCCCTAGAGGTGAAGTACAAGGAAGTCCACCGCTCTGCATTACGATATAAAAAGTAGATGGAATACCGCCATTACCATCAATTAGCAAATAGTAAGTATTGCCAATTGTGAGTCCTGATAAATTAAACTCGCAATTTGCGCTGATACCATTAAAATAAACATTGGATGCGCTGCTTCCACCTCCGTTGGCAGTAACATAAGCACCATTATTAAGCGGTACATCATCCGGACAACCTCCTGTTGGAACGGTCCATGATCCGGTGCCACCACATCCACCATTCCGGGTTACAACTATCGGTTGTGTATCGCTTCCTCCGGGAGGATTATTTGTGATGCCGCTAAGCGAAATGTAGGCTGTGGTTGCATTGGCTACAAATGAAAACCAAGCACTGTTATTGTTAGCGCCATTCCACGAACAAGCCCCAACATAGCCATTAGCATCTGCCGGGTAGACGGGGTCGTTAGGAGAATAACTGTTGTTGGTGCCAATATAAACGCCATTTGCCTCAATACACTGTGAACCTGAACAATAATCATTAACAGTTGAATTGGTGATATCGGTAACAGGAATAGGAGGTCCAAAAACAAGTTCAACCTTCGTAAATGAAACCTCAGATGTTGTAGCTTCGGCTATTTGGAGTGTCCAGGTTCCATTTGGATTCTCTCCATTTAATGCAGAGTAGGCATTGGCAACATTAGTACGATAATAGCCAATACTCCATGGCCAATAGTTTTGCTGCACTCCAGAGGTATAAGATTTTACTGGCTCAAGAGAAGAATGATCTCTCAATTTGATTTTTAACCATTGGCTGGTTGAGGTAGTACAAAATGGGCCTACCAGTTGAATAATTGTACCTGCTGGGGATACTAATCTTACATAATAGCTGCTTAGATTACCGGTACAAGTTGAAGAACCTAGTTCAAGATTCACCTGATTAAGCACCACCTGTCCCATACCGGTGCCAAGTGGAGTAGCCAATCCCGAAACCACAATCTGTTTTTGTAACCCTGGTGCTGCATAAGTGTTCTGCGAATCCCAGGTATTGCATCCCGATGGCACGTTGTTGGTAAATACTTGTCCTTGACTGATCATTCCACTTAAAACCAAAAGAACGCATAGCGCAATAAGGAATTTGAACCGGATTCTAAAAGCTGTCTCAGTTATTGAAAGGATAAACAGCTTTAATGCAGGAAATTTTAGTAATTTATTTTTCATAATTATGCCGTTTATGGATTTAAATTACCCAAACATATATATATAAATATTTCTTAGCATAGTGAGAGGGTGGTGTTTTTCTATGGTGAAATTTTATCACTACAGCGGTTAACCACAGCTAAAGGATTTGTTTTATGAAGAACTTTTATGATGGGCGTAACCAGATTAGGCAAGATATAATTCTGATTCTCAATCAGATATACAATTTTAGGTTAAATTTCCCTCGCAATATTTACTTGAATGAAATGTTTTCAGCCGGAATTAAACCGTTGTCAATAGCAACGCGTAGTAGGCTTTCTTTTCCTGAAATTCCTAGTTTTGTTTCGATATTCTTCTTATGGCTAATAACGGTATCGCGCGTTATGAAAAGAAGTTCCCCTATTTCGAAGTAGCTTTTATTTATGTTTCTTAAAATCTCTATTTCGCGGTCCGATAAAGATTTGAGATTTATGATGGACATATGACTCGATTTTTCTGTTTGAAGCGATTTTATGTCCTCATTCATACTGGTAATTATGACTTTTAACTCGGCATTTTCATCATCTAATATTCGAATTTTAGATTTCAATTCCGTTTCAAGATTTTTTAGCTTCTCAACATTGTCGGTATATATTAATTCATTTTGAAATTCAAATCTGTTTTTAGCCATTATGATAAGAAGAATAAGCAAAATGGAATGTGATGCGAGCGAAGTAACACTGATAATATCATAATGCTGAATTGCAAATATAGTGGAGAAAGCAAGTTGAGTTAGAATAAGTGTTAAGGTCAATAGCACACTCATTATGGCAAAGTAGTGTTGCTTGTTCACCACAAAAGAATTTGTCATAACAATGCCAAGCAATAAGAATGTTATTGCTGAATATGCCACGTCAAAATTTCTGATTATGGCTTTCGAAGTAGAAACTTCGCCCCAGGTCAAAGAATAAAAAATTACGATAAGTACGTTAAATAAGAGAATATTGAGCGCCCAAACAGATGGTTTTTTATATATGGGGATCCTGTTTTTGAATAACTTAACATTGGGTTCAAAGAATGGGAGCGAAGCCAGAAAGAAGGCGTTATTATAAGCAGAAAAGGTATTGGTAACAAGGTTAAAAGCTCCTGCTGAAAGGACACTTAATATCCTGATTAGGTCCATTGAGCCCCAGAGAATATAAGCAAACGATATCATTATGAGCCCCGAATAATTAATATCTGATTTAAATTTTCGTTTTGCATAAAACAACATCAGCCATATAAAGGTAGCACCCGAAAAACATGCGCATAGGTCACAAATGCGAATGCAATTGATTTTTGATAATTCCTGAAAATTTAACTCTAACATATTTAAGCTAAATATTATTCGTAAACCAATATTAATTAATCACCCACGAAAGTAGATTTTTATTTGATAGATTTTTCGTCTAATTGACAATTGTTTGATACCGGGATATAACTTTTTCAAATGGGTAATCCGAAAATTATGTGGAGCATATCAGCAAGGTTTGAATAGGAAGAACATTTTGGTCTTTTTTGTATAAATTGTTTCAAAAGAAAGGCAGGCTATCAGGGCTGTAACTGCAATGCAAAGCCAGATCTGAAGTGGAAGCAAGTATTATCAAAGCAGGATATTAGCTTCCGGTTTTTTCAGTTTGCAGATATCGACTACGACTGCTGCCTATGGTTGGTGTTTTCACAAACCACTTATCGACTTCAAGTGCTGCCTGTGGTTGGTGTTTTCACCAATCACTTATCGAATTTGATTCGATAATTTATATATGCTCTGTATAATGTGTAAGAAAATTAGACGTAGAATCGCTTAACAAATAGAATTTTGCACTTGAATAAAAGTACAAATCAGGACTTTCAGCCAGTTTCCATTTACCAACAAGCGGATTGTTATGCATATAATTTAATTTTTGTCCTAATTCTACCCTATTATATATTGTTGACGAATAGGCTCTCCGTTCCCAAAACTGATACTCACGATCGTTTTGAGTGGATTTAAAGTGTGATAATACTTGGGGATGATTTTCTAGCAAATCAAATTTTATTTTTGTGCTGTAAATTTTAAAAAATCTCGTTGAATATTTTTTCTTCGAAAGTTTCTCGCATCCTCCACAATAGATGAATATGATTTGGCATGATTACAAAGCCATAAATCCAAACGCGATTATTATCAACCAAAAATTCCTTGTTGTCTATAATAATTTGTTTGTATTTGTCGGGTTGTAAAAGTTTTTGCCAATATAAAATAGTTGCAGTAAAAAACTTGATATGATGCTGCATTTTTTTTGATGCGAAAATAACTTTAGCACTAAATAGAAATAATGAAAGTAACCAAGTCTATAAATGCTCCCATTGTAATTACTTTAACTCTATCTGCATTTACTTCTTGTAATGCACAAGTTGATAGGGAAATTAAAGATATTGTTGAACATGCCAAAACCTTTGGTATTGGCGATACGGTATCCGCTATGGGAACAGACCTCGACTGCATTTTGCAGGATAATGATTCCATTTATTGGTTTGCAGGCAATGGTGGGGGGAGTTTATCGTTACGATGGAAATACCATCATCCATATTACCATGAAGGATGGCTTGTACGGCAAATTTGTGTGGGGCATAAAGAGGACATAAATGGAATATTTTAGTTTGTAACCCGCGATGGTATATGCAGTTTTGATGGCAGCATATTTACCAATCATACCGAAGCTATAAAAGATGCAAAGTATGGACAAATCGATATACCAAGGGAGGATTATTTTTTGGCCACCTGAATGGAATTTGCTTTTACGATGACAAATCATTTACAAATTTTAACATACAACCTTCTTACTATACACCGCCTTCAAATAGCAGTGCAGGTTCTTACCAAATGTACTGCACCGCAGTCGACAAGTCGGGTAGGGTTTGGTTTGGAACACAGGAAAAGGGGGTTTGTGTATATGATGGTTCTACCTTTTCATTTATTGATGACAAAGATTTAGCCGGCCTTGCGGTGCGTTGTATCTTTCAAGACAAAAATGATTTGTTATGGTTTGGCATCAACGGGAGTGGGTTATATTGCTATGATGGAAAGGCGCTTCGCAATATTACCGAGGAAAAAAATCTGACCAATTACGAATTTCTCAAGCAAAAAAAATTAGTTGATAATCTTGGTTCGATTGCCGGAGTGTTTGCAATTAATCAAGACGAAGAAGGCTATTTCTGGATTGAAACCGTTGATGCCGGAGTATGGAAGTATGATGGTACTAATCTGACTAATTACACAACGAAACACGGACTAACGGGCAATTCGGTTTATGTTATTTATAAAGACAAAAAGGGCAAACTATGGTTTGTTTGCAATGGCGAAGCTATTTTGCAGTTTGATGGACAAAAGTTTTCGAAAGTGACTTTTTAAGTGCAACATCGCTATTAAACTAATACGGGTATAGTATACAAGGGGTTAGCCTACATGCGATGGCGAGATGTATTGTTTAAATTATATAATTTTGTATTTTATTGTAAAGCGAAGTTGCTATCACATAATGCATTTGGAAGTTCACAGACACCATCAAAGCCATTAGAAAAAACCACCAACCATTCAAATAATTTGTTAGATTTGCCATGCATTACAAGCAAAATTTTAATACGAGTCATAATGAAACTAAAACTACTTTCCACATTTATTTTTTTACTCACTTCATTTTTTTGCAATGCGCAAAACACCCAATACGATATTCAATGGCAAAACACCATTGGAGGTAATAACTGGGACCAGTTATATTCCATTACCCCCGCACCCGATGGAGGTTATATTTTGGGAGGATATTCACACTCAAATATCTCCGGTGACAAAACAGAAAATAGCATTGGAGGCGTTGACTATTGGGTTGTAAAAATTGACAGCCTGGGTGCTATTGTATGGCAAAATACTATTGGAGGGAATAACGATGACAGATTATGTTCCATTACCTCCTCACCCGATGGAGGTTACGTTTTGGGAGGATATTCATACTCAAATATCTCCGGAGATAAAACCGAAAATAGTAATGGAGTTGCAGATTATTGGGTAGTAAAAATTGACAGCCTTGGTAATATTGTATGGCAAAATACCATTGGGGGGGGTGGCGATGACTACTTATATTCTATTACCTCCTCACCCGATGGAGGTTACGTTTTGGGAGGATGGTCATACTCAAATATCTCCGGTGACAAAACAGAAAATAGCAATGGAAGTTCTGATTATTGGGTAGTAAAAATTGACAACCTTGGTGCTATTGTTTGGCAAAATACCATTGGGGGGAATGGCGAGGACCAATTATATTCCATTGCCCCCACACCCGATGGAGGTTACGTTTTGGGAGGATGGTCAAATTCAAATATCTCCGGTGACAAAACAGAAAACAGCAATGGTGGTTATGATTATTGGGTAGTAAAAATTGACAGCCTTGGTGCTATTGTATGGCAAAATACCATTGGGGGGAGTAACAATGACTACTTAAATTCCATTACCCCCACACCCGATGGAGGTTACGTTTTGGGAGGAGGTTCATCCTCAAATATCTCCGGTGACAAAACAGAAAATAGCAATGGAACTTATGATTATTGGGTAGTAAAAATTGACAGCCTTGGTGCTATTGTATGGCAAAATACCATTGGGGGGATTGACGGTGATTGGTTATATTCCATTACATCCTCACCCGATGGAGGTTACGTTTTGGGAGGAGGTTCATCCTCAAATATCTCCGGTGACAAAACAGAAAATAGCAATGGAACTTATGATTATTGGGTAGTAAAAATTGATAGCATAGGTAATATTATTTGGCAAAATACGATTGGCGGAAGTGCTCAGGACTGGTTAAATTCTATTACCCCCACACCCGATGGAGGTTACGTTTTGGGAGGATATTCATATTCAAATATCTCCGGTGACAAAACAGAAAATAGCAATGGAATCCTTGATTATTGGGTAGTAAAACTATCCCCTTCAAACCGCATTACGGGTAAATTACTTGCAGATGTGAATCAAAATAATGTACAAGATAGCAGCGAGGCAAATATTTCGGGAATAAAAATAACGGAAGCAAGTACTGGCCGTTACACTTTTTCTCAAGCCGATGGTTCGTATTCTATTGGGGTTTTGATACAACTACTTACACTGTAAGTGCAGCAAATACTGTTACTTACTACACTCCTAATCCAACAACACATACTGCCACTTTTACTGCTATGCAACAAATAGATTCTTTAAACGATTTTGCATACCAGCCAACAACTATTGCTAATGATTTGTATATTAGTATTCATCCACTATCGCCTTTCCGCAGTGGGTTTAATGCCACTTACAATATACATTATAAAAATATTGGTACAACAGTTTTGTCGCCAATTATTTATTTTTTCAATGATGCTAAAGTTGATTTTGTTTCATCAAATGTGTTGCCTGCTAATGTATATGCCGATTCTGTGATTTGGAATTTACCTGCACTCGCTCCTTTTAGCGAGGGTGATATTACTGTAACCGTATACGTACATCAAGGTTTGCAAATTGGCACATTGTTAAATTCGAGTGCAAAAATATTCCCTTTTGTAGATGATTATGATATTGCAAACAATAGTGCAAGTTGGGAGGTAACTACAATTGGTTCCTTCGACCCAAATGAAATAATTGTAAACAAAGATTCGGTTTCGGTTTTCGATTTAAAACCTGTGCCACCCTATTTGGAGTATGTAATTTATTTTCAAAACACCGGCAACGATACAGCCTTCAATGTGAAGGTTGAAAATATTATTCCCAAGAAATTGAACCTTGCATCGTTCGAGTTTCTGTCATCGTCAAACCCGGTAAATATAAGCCTCAACAGCGAAAGCCGCCTTGCCACATTTGAGTTTCCAAATATACTTTTGCCCGATAGCAATGTTGATGAACAAGGCAGTCATGGATACATTCGGTATCGCATTAAGCCAAATAAAACGTTGCAAGTAGGAGCTGAAATTTTAAGCGAGGCATCTATTTATTTTGATTTTAATGCTCCGGTTGTTACCAATAAAGCAAGTACATTAATTTATTTGTCCTATGCTAACTTAGGAACAGCAATAAGCGGTGCACAAAGCTTATGTTATGATAGTGCATCTACAGCTAATTACAAAACCACTGATAATATAGGCAACATCTATACTTGGAATGTTAGTGGAGGACAAATAATTACAGGACAAGGTACAAGTGCTATTGATGTCCAATGGCATGCCAATGGCCCATGGACACTACACCTCACTGAATGTGATACAACCTTACAATTATGTGATACAAACTCATTTACAGTAATTGCACATCCCTACCAAACATATACAGACACCGTTAACATCATTCAAGGAGATAGTGCATTTGCATGTGGCGCATGGCAAACGCAAAGCGGCTTGTATTACGATTCGCTCACCACACAGTTTGGTTGCGATAGCTTGGTGATAACCGTGCTTAATGTTTTTACTTCTATCAATGCGATTTCAATTGTTGACAATGTATTTGGTATAAACCCCAATCCTGCAAAAAACATGTTGGAAGTAATGGTGCTCTTAAAAACACAAGAGCCAATCACCTTTCAATTACTTGACATCAGTGGAAAGTTGCAGCTAAGCACACAACTACAAGCAAACGTAAATCAGTCACTCAACATTGCCACACTTGCAAGCGGAATGTACATAGCACGCATACAACATCAAGGTAGGCGCTATGATAGGAGGGTGGTGAAGGAGTAAAATTGAGTTTCCCCTTTCCACATGGAAAGGGAAATTGTGTAGCGTATTTCATACTTTCAGCCCCAATGTTTAATCAATTCGCAACCTCCGTCCATAGCCAAGGGTTCATTATCAATCCAATAGTCGCAACTGTTATTCGTATTACAAATTCTTACTTAGTATTGGTTTTCCCAATTCGTAATTCATATTGGTATTCCTAGTTCGTAATTCGTAATTGTAAATTAGAAATTCAAATTAGCATAATTTAACAACAATAAATTGCCTTAGCTTTCTATCTTTGCCATATCAAAAATTATTTATAGAATGAAGAAAATGTATGTTGTCATAATGCTATGCATTATGGGTGTAACAACAATCAAATCGCAATCATGGCGTGAAGACATGCTAAAGGAGAATGCTAATTTTTACGATGTTCAAAAGAAGTATGCTTCCATCTTTAGCAAGCAAGAAAAACAAATGCGTAAGAATGTACGCAAAGCACTTACCGAAGAAGAAGAAGGAGGGTTCCAGATATTTAAGCGTTGGGAATATTTTATGGAAGAGCGGCTAGCGCCATCGGGCAAGCTGCCAAACCCAATGATGATTTATGAAGAGATGCAAAAATTCAGCAATCAGAATTTGCTTTCAAAATCAAGCGGTGCATGGGTGCCGTTGGGTCCTACTCTTAAAGATGCCAACAATACTGTAAAAGGACTTGGCCGCATTAATGGAACAGCACAGGCAGTGGGTAATAGTAATTATTTGGTTGTTGCTTCGGCCTCCGGAGGTATTTGGACCACATCCAATGGCGGTGTAAACTGGGAAACCAACACTGATGGTTTTCCGGTGCTCGGTTTTAGCAATACAGTTATACATCCACAGAATTCGCAAATAATTTATGCAGCTTCAGGAGATGGCGAAGCTGGCGACACCTATGGATTAGGAGTAGTAAAATCCATAGATGGCGGTCAAAGTTGGAACCTTACCGGTTTAAATTTTGGAACAAGCAAAGCCCGCCTTACACGTAAATTAGTAATGCACCCAACCAACTATGATGAATTGTTAGCAGCAACCAACATTGGATTATATAAAACCACGGATGGCGGTATAACCTGGAACGAAATTAGGAAAGGCGATTATCGTGATATCGAATATAAACCCGGTGACCCCAATACGATATACGCAGTTAATGATGGACAGTTTTTTAAAACTACTGATGGTGGCACTTCCTGGGTTACCATAACAACTGGATTGCCTGCTACCAATGCAGTAAGCCGTTTGGCAATTGCCGTAACTCCTGCAAATGCTTCTTATGTATATCTGGTTGCGGGCGAAGCTGGCAGTCAGGGTTTCGAAGGATTGTATCGCAGTACCAACGATGGCACTAGCTTTACCATGCGTTCGTCAACACCTAATCTATTAGGGTGGAGTGTGACTGGTAATGATAATGGTGGGCAGGCCTGGTACGACCTTGCTATTTGTGCCTCGCCTGTGAATGCCGAAATGGTTTTTGTAGGTGGAGTCAATACCTGGCGCAGCACAAATGGGGGCAGCTCTTGGGCATGCAAAGGGCATTGGCAAGGTAGCAATGGTGTTGCTCTGGTGCATGCCGATATTCATAATCTCGAATATTTTGGCAGCAACCTTTACAGTAGCAATGATGGTGGTGTTTATCGTTCAACCGATGATGGTAATACTTGGACCGATTTAACTTCGGGAATTGAGATTACTCAATTCTATCGCCTGTCATGTTCACAATTAAATTCGGATATGATTATGGCTGGCGCACAGGACAACAACTCTTCGCGCAGGCTTAATAATACATGGAAATATATGCGAGGTGGCGATGGCATGGAGCAGTTAATACACACTACCAATACGAGTATTCTTTTCTCGGCAAGTCAGTATGGAAGCATAGGGCGCTCTACTAATAGTGGTGCAAGTTTTTCAAACATATTAGGCAACCTGAATGGTACTGGCGATTGGGTAACTCCTTTTGTAATGACACCCGGGGGCACGTTATATGTAGGTTATTCTGAAGTATATCGCAGTACCAATAATGGAAGCACTTCTACCAAAATCAGCAATCTTAGTGGTGGCAATTTAACATTATTGCATGTAAGCCCCAGTGATAGCAATCATATTATATGTGGACGACAAAGTACACTTTTAAAAACAAGCAATGGTGGTACCACCTGGACCAATGTCAGTCAGAATATTCCGAATGGTAATACCAACTTTACCTACGCATGGTTTCATCCAACCAACCCACTACGTATGTGGGTAACTTGTTCCGGCTATATAAAGGGAGCAAAGGTTTTTGAAACTAATGATGGCGGTGCTACCTGGACCAATATAACAGGCAACCTTCCAAACATTCCAGTTAATTGTATTATTTATGAAAATGGCGGCAGCGATGGTTTGTATATTGGCACCGATGCAGGTATTTTTTATAAAAATGTAAGCTTAAAAAATTGGCAGTCGTTTATGACTGGCTTGCCTAATGTAATTGTACGTGAACTGGAAATTGTTTATCCGGCAAATAAAATTCGTGCTGCCACGTATGGTCGTGGGGTATGGGAATCTGAGTTATATACACTATCAAAACCTGTAGTAGATTTTACTGCATCAAGAATTAAAATTTGCACAGGGCAGTCCGTATTTTTTAGTGATAACAGCACTGAAGCTCCAACCTCATTCCAATGGGTGTTTAGCGGAGGCACGCCAGCAACGGCCACTACGGATACAGTTACCGTTACTTATAATACGGATGGAATTTATGATGTAAAATTAGTTGCACAAAACAGTGCCGGTAATGATAGTGTTATTAAAACGGCATTAATAGAAGTTTCTTCAGCTTCAGTAGCGCTTCCTTTTGCACACGACTTTGAGGGCAATACCATGTTGCCAGCAACATGGGCGTTGACTAACCCGGATATTGATATGACCTGGGTACAAACCAATGTTGCCGGAGGGTTTGCACAAAGCTCGAAAAGCGCCATGTATAAGAATTTTGGAAATTATAATACTGCAACACGCGATTTTTTTGTAACAGATAATTATGACTTTTCAGCATTAACTACTGCCGAACTTAGCTTTGATGTAGCCTATGCGCGGCAGTTGCCAAACAATAATGATTCGCTCATTGTATATGCTTCTGATGATTGTGGACTTACCTATTCAAAAGTATACGCAAAGGGAGGCTCGGGGCTTAAAACATACAATGCATTTTTAAGTACACAATTTATTCCTGTTAGTTGGGATTGGCGCAAAGAAGTAGTTAGCATCAATCAGTATGCAGGTAAATCTCAAGTGATGTTTAAGTTTGAAGCATATTCAGCCGGAGGGAATAATTTATATCTCGATAATATCAATCTGGGTGCTTTATCTGGAATAGGAATAAACGAATTGCAAAATCAGGAGTGTGTATTAAATCCTAATCCTGCTAATGGATTTGTAAATTTGAATTGCATTACACTTTCAAACAGAACAATTGAATTGTTTGATTTGCATGGTCGTATGGTAAAACAAGAAACGATGAGTCAGCTGAATCAGCAATTTGATATTTCGCGGTTAGAATCGGGAGTGTACTTTATGCAAATTACAGATGGACAAAATAGTAAGCGGGTAGTGAAGTTGGTGAAGCAATAAAATTAAGCAATATCGAATTTATATAGAATGCCCCTGATGGGGCATTTTTATTTTCCATTAAATATTAAATAGTACTACATTAGCCAAACCAACAAATATGTAAAAATGCGTAAACCGGAAAAAGAAGTAGATCCCGTAGTAGGAGTAATAATGGGCAGCGAAAGCGACAAGGCCATCATGCAAGCCGCATCAGATATACTATTGCGCTTTGGAATTCCCCACGAGATGGAAATAGTGAGTGCCCACCGCACTCCCGAACATATGTATAATTATGCCTTTACCGCCCGAGGTCGAGGTTTAAAGGTAATTATTGCAGGAGCGGGAGGGGCAGCACACTTGCCGGGTATGGTTGCTTCGCTAACCACACTTCCTGTTATTGGTGTTCCTGTAAAATCGTCTAATTCCATTGATGGATGGGACTCTATGCTTTCTATCTTACAAATGCCCAATGGGGTGCCGGTAGCTACCGTTGCTTTAAACGCTGCCCAAAATGCCGGTATCCTTGCAGCGCAAATATTATCTTTAAGTGATGAAAAAATAGCGCAACAATTGCGTGACTTTAAAAACGAATTACGCGACAAGGTGCTTAAATCAAAAAAAAGCGAACCTCTGCCTGATTCTATTCCCATTCCTGATAACCTGGCTTGATTTTATTGTATGAAAAAAATAGTACTCCTTGCAATTTCGTTGTTAACCATGCATGTATATGCTGGTAATTATACAACGCATGCCGGTGGTCGCGATGCGGCATTATCCGGTGCTACCATTTGTGTTAACGATGCATTTTCTGTTTTTAATAATCCTGCCGCTGGAGCTATTACGCCCGGCTTGCGACTTGCAGCAGCCCTCGATTACCGCTTCGGAATGAAACAACTGGCAACTAACAGCTTTGCTTTTAGTTATGGCAAAGAAAAGATTGGAACGTTTGGTTTGTCTTTTTCACAATTTGGATTTTCGCTTTACAACGAGCAGATAGCCACATTAAGTTATGCACGGGTACTTAGCGAAAAACTGAGTGGGGGAATGCAGTTTCATTATATAAGGGTTAACCTTGGCGATGAGTATTATGGAAACAAAGGTGCTTTAGCAGCATCTTTAAATATGTTTTATAAAACGTCCGAAACTTTTTCGATGGGTTTTAATGTTTTCAATCTTACAAATACTTCGCTGGCTGAGTATAATAACGAACGCATACCAACCATTATCAGAGTAGGAGCGAGGTGGCAGCCCAACATTAAAGTTGCAGTGAATGTAGAAACAGAGAAAAATCTTGATCAGCCCAATCAACTTAAACTTGGTGTAGAGTATAGGCCATTAAAACAATTGAGTGTAATGGTTGGAGTAAAAGGCAAGCCCGCTGCATTTTCGTTTGGGGTTGGATATGCGCTAAATAAATGGCGCATTGATTTTGCTTCTAGTTATCATCCGGTACTGGGGTATTCGCCTGTGGTTGGTTTAAGTTATGGTATAAATTAATTACGTGAAATTTACTCTTCAAAATATATTATTACCGTTAGCGCTAATTTGTTTGGTGCAAAATAGCTTAGCGCAGCGCAAAATGGAGAACGCTATTCAGCAAATTGAGTTGAACATTGAACGACTTGGTGAGCAGGATGGGGCAGAAGGTATAGATTTTGAAGAGTTGCAAATTAAGTTAGAAGGATATTTAAAGGAGCCTATCAATATAAACACTGCCACACGCGATGAACTTGATGATCTTGGTCTTCTTTCGCAATTGCAGATATTAGCCATCATAAAGCACCGTGAGAAGTTTGGCAATTTTGTAACCATTGAAGAACTGCAGTCCATTAATGCATTTGAATTGGAGATTATCAGATTGCTGCAACCTTTTTTATATGCAGGCGAAAAAGATCGTGTTACCATTTCTCTTGAAGAAATGTTGAGCCGCAGTAAGAAGCAATTGCTCATACGCAGCACACGTGTGCTAACGCGTACATCAGGGTATGAGAAAGATTCGACAGGTAATAGCACCTACTTGGGGTCGCCACAAAATTTTTATGTGCGATACCGGCAGAGCTACTCAAAAAAATATAGTTTTGGAATTACAGCCGAAAAAGATCCGGGCGAAGAGTTTTTTAAGGGCTCGCAAAAAAATGGATTCGATTTTTATTCGGCCCATCTTTTTCTCAAAGAGGTATGGAAATTTAAAGTGATTGCCTTAGGCGATTTTCAACTAGCATATGGACAAGGATTAGGTTTGTGGACAGGTCTTGCCTTTGGCAAGACCAATGATATTGCCACCATTGTTCGAAATGCCCGAGGTATTACTCCCTATACTTCGGTCAATGAGTTACAGTATAATCGTGGAGTTGCTTTTGCATTTGAACTTTCCAAATTTCAATTTGATTTTTTTGCAAGCAGACGAAAGGTGGATGCAAATCTTATTGTTCCCAATGATTCTGCCGACAATGAAGTTGCTTTTTCAAGTTTATTGACCTCTGGTTTGCATCGTACGCAAAGCGAATTGGATGATAAGAATGCACTTGAGCAAACTTTATATGGCACACACATTACCTATAAAAATAAAAGTGGAGAAATAGGAGGTACCCTTAGTAGCATACAGTACGATAAAGAGTTTAGACGCAATGTTGATTTGTATAATCAGTTTCAGTTTACTGGTAGTAAAGCAACTAATGCTGCTATTGATTATAAAATGGTTGCAGGCAATAAATTATTTTTTGGCGAAATGGCTTACTCGTTTACTGCCCAAGCCTCAGCGATGCTGCATGGATTGATGGTTAGTCTTGATCCAAAATTATCGGCAGCTATCGTTTATCGCGATTATGGATTGAAGTTTATTCCGGTTGCAAGTAACCCGATTCGCGAGAGCAGTACTTTTAACGAAAAGGGATTCTACATCGGCATAAATGCAAGGCCCGTAAGAGCGTTTACTTTCAGTGGCTATATTGATATTTTTCAATTCCCATGGTTGCGCTTTAGTGTTGATGCTCCTTCGTCAGGTTATGAAATGCTGGGTCAGGTAAATTATACACCTTCACGTAAGCTTGATTTCTATTTCAGGTATCGCAATCAATTGAAACAACAGAATACCGTTTCAGGAGTTAGCGAGTATCAACCTTACCTTGTAAATTTTGATCAGCATAATTATCGCTTTAATGTAACATATAAAATTACACAATCCTTTTCGGTGCATACACGTGCTGAGTGGATAAAGGTTATACTAGATAAGAATGAGGAAACCGGTTTTGCCATTATGCAGGATATTACTTTCAAACCATTTTCGTTTCCTCTATCATTTACAGCACGTTATATATTGTTTGATTCGAGAAGTTACAACGCTCGCATCTATGCCTATGAAAGCGATATTTACGGAACATTTTCTATTCCGGCATATTATAACCGAGGCTCAAGATACTATGTCAACGTTAGGTATAAAGTAAATAAGGCCATTGATTTATTTGTACGTTATTCTAACACAACCTATTCAAACATTACTGCCATTGGCAGCGGCAATGATGCCATTGATGGCAACATACGCAATGACTTGCGAATTGCCTTGACGTGGGAGTTTTGATAATTTAATCAGGGGTTGCAAGCAATATTCGAAATATATTTTTAGTTTTAATTTGTTCTTGAAATATTTTCCATTTTTTCCTTTTGCCAGTTCGTCAACAAGCTTATCTAAATACCTTGCTTGTCTGGTAAGTGGATTTTCTATTTTTTCAATACGGTAGCCACAGATCATTCCGGTTATGAGATGCGCATTTGGATTTATTTTCGCTCTGGCGAAAAAAATTTCGAATGTCACCTATTCAGCTATTTGTTTTTGTAGTGTATTTGTGTCGAATCAGGTTAGCCAAAAAATAACTTGATGCAATTCTTCTATCGTTCTGCCCTTGCTAACTACTTTAGTTACATAGTGCGGGTAAACAGATGCAAATGTCATTTTTGCAATGCGTGCGTTATGTTCAGTTGAAGTAGTCATTTTATTTAAGTCGTTCAAGTTTTCCTTTGCGCTTTACAATGTTTTTATAATCCCATTGTATGTTTTCCGACTTTTTCAACCATCGTTTTAGCGTGGTTATTTTAATTTCATTTACCTCATTATAAAAAACAGATGCATCTTTAAATTTTCCTCCTGTAACATTTAGTCCATCCTCTTCAAAGTCGACACCACTCCAAAACATTAGTCTGATTCCTGCTTTCTGTTTGCTATATCCAACAATTGGGTTGTCATCGATAAACCATACAGGGTGTGCATGCCATATTTTACATGTAGCTTTCTTAAGTGCATTGTCAATTATTTCGGCAAGCTTAGTGCAGATTAACTGATCAGTAACCGACTGCCGCAAGTTATATTCGTTAATGTCAGCATTCATTGTTAGCGATGTTGGTCTATTAAAATTTGATTACCATCCGGATCGGTTAGCGTTAAATGAGCAGGCCCAACGGTGCTTTCATCGGTCTCGGCAGTGAGTGCAATACCACATTCTTTCAGATGCTTTTGTATGCTGCGCACATCATCAAAGGTTTCAAGATTCTGGGCGTTTTCGTCCCAGCCCGGATTAAAAGTGATTATGTTTTTGTCAAACATCCCTTCAAACAAACCAATGATTGAATTTTCATTCTTTAGTATAATCCACTTCTGATCAATGTTGCCGCCAAGCACTGTAAATCCCAATGCCTCATAAAATGTTTTTGATTTATGAATGTCTTTTACAGCAAGACTAATTGAAAACGCTCCTAGTTTCATACCTTTTCGATTTTTAAAGTTTCGTAAGCAATAGTATGAAATATAGTTGTGATAATTAAGTTATTTTAAAGTTCCATTGAATCTCATGCTAATTGGTTTTGTGCTACATTGGGTTAATTGGCATCTCATCTTAGAAATGAAGATGCTTAGTGCACGTTGTAATTATTTATGATTTCAAAGACTCTTCAAATGAAAGAGCAGTCTAATTATTATTCAATCCCATCAAAAAAATTTTCCAACAACAGCGATAGCTCTTGATTTGATTTTGTGGAATCGTAAAAATGCGTACGCATTTTTTGTACAGGCAAAAAGTATTTATGCAACTCTTTGTGTTGCGATATGATAAGTGTAGGACATCCTACTGCCTGCGCCATTGCCAATTCTAGTGTTGCATTAGGGTTTAAGTTTGTTAAGTCGGCTATAACAAATGATGATTGACATATGTCTTTCCAAATGGAGGCAAGTATATTCGGATTAAGACGCTCATAACCAATTTTATATTCAAGGTTTCGTTTTGTGCAAATTGCTTTTGCAATTTCTTGAGTGTTTATACTCCACTTTCGAAAAGCCGTTATATGGAATACCAGTTTACTTTTTTCATCGGGATAAGCACCGGGAAAAGCTGGTAGTATAATCATGTGATTATGATTTTGCATTTTCTCAAGCATGACTGAAATGGTCAGCCTTACATGCGTTGCATCAAGCGAATCTTCGAGCCCGTTCAGCATTGAGCTTATTTTTTTGTCTTTTATACCAGCATATTTTACTTTCAAAAAATTAATCGTTTCCGGAATGCAGGAGTTTTGTGTTGCTCTGCTTACGCTATACAAAGCAATTTGTATAGCTGCCAGTATGCGACTGGCATCGTTGCCATCATGTTGCAATACTACCGGCTCTATGTCAACATCGAACGGTAGCGTTTGATCTCGTTGCATGATAATTACCAATGGCTTGCCGAATACATAAGCCCAACCATTTTCGTAAGCAACATTTGCAATGGGGCCTGCAGCAGCAAGAATTTCATCTTGCTCAGGTATATTTACATTATCCTGTTCACTTGGATCAGCAACGGCCGGATTATAATTGGAGTAATCAAAAATGGCAAGTGCACTTTCGCGTAGTTGTTGCCAACGTGCGTTTACATAATTGTCGGTTATATTTCGTTGCGAAACGATCATCTGCAACTCATTGCATGCTTCCGCTACTAAGGCGGACACTTCGCCAGAGCCTGAAAAGAAAACTGCATTTGCATTAAAGGTAACTTCATTAGCCGGAAATATGGGTTTTATCAACATGAGCATATACCTTCGTTCAAATTGGCCTAACTCAATTGCCATTCTGCGAAAACTCATTTTCTGATGTTGTAAAAGTTGATCTAGCGTGTAGGCTGAGCCAAGCAATCTGCCTACATCACTTAAGTGCTCACTTAATCTGTCAAATTCAATTTTATCTTCACTGTCATTTTCGATTTGTAGTTTTCCAAACCTACTGGCAAGGGCAGGAAGCAATTCGTTAAATTGCTTTACCTGAGGAATGCTATGGCCTTCGGGAGCCACCGGTATATAAGCGCTGCTATAGATCAATCGCTTTGTTTGTTCTCCTAGCCGCTGTATAAGTATGTCATTTTCCAATTCACTATTATGCATAATTTCGGGAGCCTCGTCCAGTATCTTAAACATTGGTTGAAGGCCAGCCCATAGTTCTAGTCGTTCAGGCGGAACAAGTTCTTTTAATGATTTTACGATAGTTAGCATAGAACGAAGAAAGATGGCAATGATTTCCTCATCTTCTTTTTCAGTAGAATTTTCTTTTGGTAATCGTGGTGCAAGAAACTGTAACTTCATTAATGAGTCTATAAAGGCAGCTTCTGCAGCAACTCCGTCAGCAATACTTTTATTATGATTTTTTACAATGGTTTCGCAAGCATTTTTAAATTCAGACACCGTAAGTGAAGAGTATTCGCTGTCACTTGCATTAAACATGTTGGCAAAATTGGTTTTTAGTATATTCAACATGTCCACAACATTTTGCGGTGCAATGGGGATAGCAGCATCAATCAATGCGTTCATAGTAAGCATTAGCGTTTCTATCTCCTCCAACGTTTTTTGAGGCAATTGCTTAATGGCTGTGATTGCTTCGTTTAGGGCATATTCGCTAAACCCATCGCGGGCAACAATTTCTTTAAAGTCCAATAGAATTTTATCCGGACTTTTGCTCAAGCCGGTTGATGTTGCCTTGGCAGATAGTTCATTCTTTTTTTGTTGCAGGTAAGGTGTTATAAGTTCAAATACTTTTGCTTCTATTTTTTCTAACGATGGAGCGGAATGAGGATCATAAAGTATGCTCCAGCCATATATTTTTATTAGTGTTTCCGAGTATACTTTAAAGTCGTACGCATGTTTTTCGTTTAGTTGCTCTACTTCATCAAACACATGTAGTATTTCTTTCTTATCAAATCCATTTGCATTAAGGTGTTGCACTAATCCTAAAAATAGATTTGTAATTGGGTCTTCAATCTTATCGGTTGATGCAAGCGTTTTAAACCAATCTATAGCAATTTTAATTGCAAGTAATTGTATTATTCCTTTAGAAACTATTGTAGCGCTTACTTCATTCTCGTTTAGTTCCAAATTCGAAAGCTTATCAAAAGCCGAATCAAATACCTGATCAGGATTTAGTTGTTGTTTTATTTGATCTGTTACTTCGGCCACAATTACCAACACCTTTAAGTGCAATGAATCTTCACCAAACAAGACTTGTATGGTTTGTGCAAATTTATTTCGTAGATCCGCAATTGATTGCACATCCTCGTCTTGAGGCAAATAGGTTGCGTATAAATCGCAAAGTTTAACATAAGCACTTAATACTTCAAGCCTGTCTTCCCATGTTATAATTTCAAACGAAGTCAATTTGCTGAAAGAATCTTTCAGTATGTTTTTATCATTTACAGTGTTGCTTAATGATGATGTTGTTTCTTCGATCAACGTTTTAAGTTCAGCCTTTATTCCTGTGTACTTGTTTTTGATGGTTGACGATGATTGTGTGTCACTCATAGTGGAAAATATTTAGTGGTTGGGCTTTCGATTGTTTTGTATGTCATAAGCGAAGAAGATGAAATTTGTTTTTGTCCAATTTAAATGCGTCTTGTTTAATTGAGTCTATTGGAAGTTGTAAAACGAAACACAACCAATTTGTTTAATCATTTCTGCATTATTATTATTTGTTATTTGCTCGCACTAATAAGGCCAACTTAGCTGGTGCAACCTCACAATAAGCTGTAGTTAGCGCATCTTTAAATAAGTCCTTATGCACCTTGCGCATTTCAATTAATGTCCAGCCTTGCTTACCCCATTTATTGTCAACCGGAGCGATATGAGTTCCAGCTATTGAAAAAACATGTTGATCATTCATATTCAGTTTAATACATGCGCAGTTATTTTGTGCATCGTATGTAGCAAATATTTTTTTCTTTACCCTGAAGGAGGTTTTATCAAAGTGCGGTTCTTCGGTCACTTCCGGAAACGAAAGCGCCAACTTTCGGAGGTTATCAATAGAAACCATTTGCTGATTATTATTTTTGCTAAAGCATGTAAAAGTAAAAATCATAAATACAGGATGCAATGATTCTTCTCATTAAGTTTTATGCACTTTTTTATTTATACCTGCAAGAAGTCAAAAAGTAAAATCAAATAAAAACCTGCTTGCACATTTCTTTTCTATATTTGGAAAGAAATATTTATTTTGATGAGAGCATTTTATTTATTGTTAGTGTTGGTAGGTGTATTTAATTATGATTTAAATGCCCAATTATTTTTTAAGAAAAATATCAACTGGTTAAGTGGTTACCAAACATCGGTAACTGGCGAAGTGCTTACTTACACTTCAGCCTATCCCGATTATGTGAATCAATCGTTGCTTACAAGATGCACCGATGGTAAGAAGGAAATAGAATGGCTTACGGCTTCTGTTGCTCAACAACAAAAAGATGAGTATGTATATTTCCGTTGGGTGGCAGCACACTCAACAGGGACAAGTAAAGGCCAACGCTTTTTCGATTTGTATATTGATAATATAAAGGTTCTTACTTTCAGCACCCAGGCAGGTAATAAGAATCCTGTTTGGCAATTCACTGCTAACGATAGCACGAGTTTAATATTTGAGCAGTCGCTATCCGATGCGGTAAATGATGCACATGGCATTTGTTACTTGCGTGTTCCCAGCAACCGAGTTACAACAGGAAAACCGCTTGCACTAAAGGTAATAGGGCAGGCGCAACAAAGCAACGATTGGTACATGACCTTCAAATATGCATTTGAAGAAAAAGCTGATATAATGCCCATGCCTTTTTTACTTAAAAGCGGACAGCAGGTATTAATGCTTACTGTGTTGCATTTTGGTAACAAAGAGCAATTGCAGATAATTGTAAATGGAAAAAATAAATATGAGCATCAACTTAATGATGGTATTACTGCTTATGACATACCAGTGGATGCTGTAAACAAAAAAACCAGCGTACATCTATTAATAAAGTGCGGGATAACCATTCTAAAAAACGATAGCATTACGATTGAGCCGGTGGTAAAGCGTGAGATACATTTTATACATCACTCCCATACCGACATTGGCTATTCGCATTTGCAACCGGAGGTTGAACGTATACATACCAAAAATATTTACGATGCATTGCGTATGATTAAACAAACGGCAAACTATCCCGATGCTGCCAGGTTCCGTTGGAACATTGAATCGCTGTGGGCTGTAGAAAACTTTATGCAAAAAGCAACCGCACAAGAAAAGGAAGAATTTATTTCTGCCGTAAAATCGGGGAGCATTGGACTCTCGGCTATGTATGCTAATATATTAACCGGACTAAGTGTAGGTGATGAAGTTTTTCATTACACCGATTATGCACAACAACTCGAAAAGGACTATGGAGTTGAAATAAATAGCGCTATGATTTCTGATATTCCCGGACATACATGGGATATAGTGACTGGCTTTGCCAAGCGAGGGATAAAATATTTTTCGAGTGGACCAAATTATATGGGAGCAAATCATCCATATATGGGAGATAGGGTAGGGCACTTTGCAAAAACATGGGGCGATAAACCGGTGTGGTGGCAATCACCTGGCGGAAATGAAAAATTATTATTCTGGACGGCAGGTCGTGGTTATTCATCGTGGCATGGGTTTGCGCCCGGAGCTATTTTTAATCGGGGCAGCAAAAGAATTGCTGCCTACCTCAACGAATTAACAGAAAAAAAATATCCCTATCAACTTATTCAATGGCGCTACAACTGTGTTGCCGACAATGCACCTATTGATTCTACCATTAGTGATTTTGTAAAACAGTGGAACGAAAAATATCAATCGCCAATTATTATTTTAAATACTACCGATAAGCTTTTTCAAAAATTTGAAAGTATGTATGGTAAAAACTTACCTGTTGTAAAAGGGGATATAACACCCTATTGGGAAGATGGTGCTACATCTACTGCGCACGAAGAAGGTGTGAATAGAGTGAATAGTTTGAAGCTACAGCAGTTAACAAATATGTATTCGTTACTAGCTCCTGAAAAATTTGAGGAGCAAAAATTTTATGAGGCATGGCGTGATGTACTAATGTTTCATGAACATACATGGGGTGCGCATAATAGCATTAGCGAACCGGGAATTGATTTTGTAAAGGAGCAATGGCGAATAAAGAAGGAGTTTCAAACAAATGGTGATGCAAAAATTGCAGTATTGTGGAATGCCATTGCTCCCGAAGCGTCAATTTCTACAAGCAAAAAAATAGCAATAGTAAATACACTTAACTGGCAACGTAATGGGGCTGTTACATTTGCCTCAAGCTTAAATGTAAACTCAGTTATGGATGAGAATGGAAAAATATTACCTGTTCAATCGCTTGCAAACAATCAGAAGGTATTTGTTATTGATAAACTACTTCCTTTCGAAACAAAGTATTTTACATTAGCCGAATCGCGTATTCAAGAAAGGAATGCGATAGTGGTAGATGATAATAGTATTTCGAATGGATTGATTACTGTACGTGCAGATAAAGTTAATGGAAGTATAGCCATACTAGGAAAGGACTTGAGCAACTATACCGGCAAGTTTAATAATGCAGGTATAAATAATTTTTGTTACGTGCCCGGCCTTGACCCTGCTATGGCAACAAACTTGCGCAATGTGAAAGTTGAAATAATGGATGATGGACCAATTAAAGCTACACTATGCATTACCGGTGAGCATGATGTGGTTACTAAACTTACCGCCTATATCACTATATACAGCGGAGATGATAAAGTGTATGTAGAAAATTATTTAGAAAAAAAAGAAGTGATGACTAAAGAAGCTGCTTATTTCAGTTTTCCTTTTGCGAATGGATTTAATAGTGTGACTGCTGATGCGGGATATGGTACACTTCATTATTTGAAGGATCAACTGCCTGGTTCTAATCTTGATTTTGTTTGTAATAAAAGATGGCTTGATGCTTCAGGCGAGAATGCCGGAGTGCAATTAATAACAATAGAATCCGCCATGCTTTGCCCCGATAGTTTGATGGACGAGCGGTTGGTGATAGACCAGGCGCATAAGAAATGGAAGGAGCATGCGCAACCAACAAGTACCTGGCATAGCTACCTTATGAATAATTATTGGCACACCAACTATAAAGCAAGTCAGGGAGGTTACATGCGTTTTCGTTATGTGATTAACCCTCATGCTAAATTAGCGCATGCCGAACAAGAAAAGTCAGCCTTAGAAGTGCTGCAACCAATTGTTGTTTTTAGCATAAGCAATGATGAGAAACTTCCTTCAACAGTTTTTGAAAGTAGTAATGATAAAATAATTGTGCGATGCCTTGAGCCCATTAACATGGGTTATAAAATGCGCTTGTATAATCCCGAGCCAAGCCAACAAAAATTTAATTTCACTTTTATATCAAACAGCAAAAAGTATGTAGCGCAAAACAACCCATCAAATCAAATGGAGTTTGCTCCATTTGAATTAGTTGAAGTGGAGTTGAAGGCAGGGTGGTAGTTCTTTTGAAGGATTACTTCTAGCGGACAATAATGCTACTGCTTAATAAGTTTGGAGGTGTAAGATTTTGCTCCATGTATAACCGTAACGATATAGAAACCACCGGTTAATTCTGAAATATCAATCTTGTTTTGATTTTGTTTTTCTAGAACTACTTTTCCAACTGAATTTGTAATCACTATGGTAGTGTTTTCTTTAGGTGAGAAGTCAAGCGAAATTTCGTTAGTTGCCGGATTGGGGTAAATTGAAAAATGGTTATTGTTCAAATCATCATCGATTATCGATGATGAACCACACATAGCAGCATTAAGTTTTTTCCAAATATCGTTACACAAGGTTATTGTAACTGGGTTACTTCCCGCCTGCATTCCCATTCTTACCACTACCAGTCCGGTACTTTTCGATATACTCAATATCTGACCATCTTTGCCTAAAGCGGCAAACATATCGGCTGGAGCATCCGGTGCATATGAACCAGGGAAAACAATTTGCGATGTTGGCACCATGAACGAAGCCTTGCCATTAAGCCACCAAAGATAGCCGTATGAAAGGTTTAAATTTTGCGAAGTGCTGGTCATTGCCTGAACATAGTTTGCATCATGAAGCAACGTGTCGCCATCCCAGATGCAGTTGTTTTGAATTAATAATCCAAAGCGGGCCATGCTTCTAACTTTACTATAGAACACATTATTAAATCCGCTAAATGCCCAAAAACCAGTCATGCCTGTTTGGTTTTTTAAGCGTGTTTGCGTGTACGTATTAATAGGAGTTCCGGTAGCATTATTAATGACACCTTCGAGCAGCGTGTATGGTGCGTTATGATATGCCCAACGTGCGCCAGGGTCTGCTAAGTAAGTCAGGCATGTATCATAAGTGCAGTGATTGTCGGGCACACCATCATCTAGTCCTGTGGTCATTGTCAGCTGATGCTGAATGGATATTTTTTCTTCCTGACTTGGTAAGCAACTTGTCCAGCCGGTTCCTAAATAAGTGGAGGTTGTATCGGTGATATCTAAAAAATTTTCTTCCTGCGCTTTGCCTACCAGAAAAGCTGTTATGGTTTTTCCTGCAGAAGCCCAGTACCATAAGCTATCTGCAGTGAACGTGCCGAAATATTTTTCTAAAACAATTTTACCATCTTTTAAAACCATGAAGCCTTTGGTGTCTTCCTTTTGCAAAAAATCGTACAACGTGTCAATCTCGTTTAAGCACCAACCTAACGAAGCAGGCGAAACAGTATCCCAGAGTGCCGTTCCGCTTAATGGTGGAAAATAATTGCTTTGAGCTCTTGTTGTGTTATATACACAGAAAAGGCTAAGCGCAGAAATAGCAAATAGATGTCTCATATTATTAACTGATTAGTTTTTGATTAGATAAGCTTACCATAAAAGGTTTAATAAGATGTCCGATTAATTATGATTACTATTTATTCGATCGTTAGTTCACTCGAGCTATCAATATTGGTGAGTTTATCGAAACGAAATTCTACAAACTGAGCCGCATCTTTTTTGCCATTCAAGGTAACAGTAGAACGTCCCATTTCTTTTCCCTTCGAATCAAATACTTTGGCCATCAGGCCTCCGTCAAAGTCTTTTGTAAATATCACATAAAGATGTAATAGATTATCGGTGCCTATGCTGTCACTCGAAACGGTGGCCTTTCCAAATTGTATTCCTTTATCTTTTAGTGCATCGGGTAGGGCAATATCTACATCAAAAGCTTTTTGCACCCCTTGCGTTGCGCCTTCAATAAATTCACCGGCAGTTTGCCCGGCCACATCACCGGCTTTATTAATTTTTTCCTTTATTGAAGACGAAGTGCAAGCAGCAAGCATGCACAACGAGAGAATCGAAATAGTGGATTTATTCATATCATAAATTTTATCCGAAGCATATTATCAATTGACACTTGGTCAATCTGTTTTTTATTTAGATGCAAAAGTACCAAAGTGCAGCAATCTAAAAAAGAACATTTGATGCCGTCTGCTTTTATTACTGAACTATAATTGTTTTCTGGGTGTAGTAATTATCCTTTCCTGATGATGCACCATCTTTTCGTTTTGCCTCTAAGGTAATAAGATAAAGCCCGCTCTTCGAAAATGCATGTGTAATGTTAATGTTAGTGGTCGTAGTGTCAAGAGTGTTATCAACAAAATTCCAAAGGAAGTAAGACGCATTTTGAGAGCACCCCGAATTAAATGTGATTGGCGTGTTTATAGCAAGCGTATCAGCAGTATAAGTAAAGCAAGCATTGGTAGGCTTAGTGCATGAGCTTGAAATTAGTGTTATTATAAGTATGAGGGTATTCGCTTTGCGCATCTTATTAGTTTTATAAAAAAGTTGTGACCAAAGTTAAGGTCAATTATAATGTTACTGTTCCTTTTCAATTTTTGCAATCGTGCTCTTTATTCGTTCGTTTTCAGGATCTAGTTCTAAAGCAATTTTATAATTTTTCAATGCATTCGTTTTATCATCGGAAAGTAGGTATGCTTCACCAAGGCTATCATAAACATTTGCTACTTTGGGATATAAATCTACGTTTAGTTTAAATAATTTCAAAGCTACTTCTTTTGCTCCTGCATTTAAATATTGATATCCGAAAAAATTTAAAAATCGCTCATCCAGGGGCAGACCTGCTGCATTGGCCATTTGCTCTAGATTAGATTTTACATAATCTATTCCTTGCTCATTTATAGATTTATATAAAGTCATAGCAAAAGGAAACTGCAGAGCAGGGCAGGGCTCATTTTTAATAATTGATTTAATCCTGAATGCAAGTTCATCTGCAATAGTGCATGTATTTGCCATGATAACAAAGGCATAGCCATTATCTTGATTGTAGTAAATAACTGAATTCCAAAATGGTGTTCCACCGGCAACCATTGCTTTGCCACTTGAGGTATGTGAAGGTAATGCACCTTTCATTTTAGCTTCAGTAAATTTTAGTAAATCACTAATGGTAGTATATATGCCACCTGCAGGCGTGCTATTGGATATATCATCAAAGCTGATTTTGTTACCTTCAAAAGTAATATCGGTGCCAAATGCACGATTTGCTTGTGCGGCTTTTTCTGCTTTGGTATAGTACATGTTAAGTGCCAAGGGAGTTGCAATTCTTGCCTGTAGATTTTTTCATAACTCTTGTTCGTAATTTTTTCGATTACAGCTCCCAACACAACATATCCCGAATTGGAATATCTCTTAGATGTACCAGGTTCAAAAAGCAAAGGCTCCGTCTTTATGATATTAAGCAATTCGTTCATTGTAAATTCTTTGAAGCGTATTTCTTCAAATTTTGGATTCTCCAAATAATCGCCCAGGCCTGCTTCCATATTCAGCAATTGCTGAATGGTAATTTTGTTTCCAATTTCTGTTGGATAAATATCAAGGTACTTGCTCAGTTTGTCAGTATATGCAAGTTTACTTTCATTAGATAGTTGGTGTATGATTTCTTCTGTAAATTGCTTGTTTAGTGAACCTATATTGAAGATGGTGTTTTTGTCTATTGCTCTTTTTGTTTTCCAATCAGCATAGCCTAATTGTCGGTAGTAAATATTTTCCCCATTGTGTGTAATAGTTACCTGTCCAGAAAAAATACCTTTTGCGTTTGCATCATTCAATAGCGAATCAACTTTTTGTACAATGCCTTTATCATCAGGCTGTGCTTGTAACAGAGTGCCAAATAAAAATACAAGTGTATGTGTGATTGAAAGAAATCTTTTCATTGTTATTAAATTAAATTTTATGATAAGTAATTTGATTGGATAGAGCGAAGATAAAATCTTTGATTTTAGCTAAGGGCCAAAGCAAAGGTATTTAGGCTTGATTTAACATCTAAAATGATTAGTTGAAACCGAAGATGTAATTTTAATGCTAAAAAAAAGGCACAATATATCGGCATGTCTAGGCTCTAAAAACATGTTGCTATATGAAATACGAACTGGTCAGTTGTTTCAAATATTTTTATAAACCTCGCTAAACGGAATCCGCATGCGGTCGCCCCAAACTCCATTCGCTTCTCTTATTCCACAAGAAATAATCATATTGACTTCTGCACCAAATGGCAATTGTAAAATACGTTTAACCCGTCTGCTGTCAAAACCTTCCATAGGGCAGGTGTCATATCCTTCATTTGACATTGCAAGCATAAATGTTTGTGCAGCAAGCGCGCAAGTTTTATGCACTACTACACGCATATCGCCTTCACTTACCTGATAGTAAATTGGCCTGAAAAGGCCAATGATATTACTAGGATCATTCGTATAAGTCCAAAAAATCCAAAACATCGGGAATAAATAAATGGCATAGCTTTTCCGTAATACAATTTTCTTTGCTTAATCCTGCTTGCGTGCCTTTCTGTGGGGCTGTTCTTTAAAATATTTTGCGTTTCGAACTCCAGCATCTTTCTTGACCTTTGCTTGTAAAGATCCTGCCTTGTTACAAATACAACCATTTGCTGGGCAGTTTTAGCAGCATTTTGATTGAAGCAGTAAGTTGATAAACTTGTAAGCGTCTTAGAATCCGTGATATGATAAAATTCCCACAACTGCATGTTTGAGCTATTAGGCGACAGTGTAGCTATCTCAATACATTTTTTTACTTTTTCTGAATCGATTGATTGTTTCTTGTAATTGCGGATGGACCTGCGATGATGAACCGTTTCTTCAAATGTCATACTTGTATTATTATTTTTTTCTCTTTGTCTCTCTTTAAGGCCTTAAAGATTATTTTTATTCAGAATGTTAGAACCTGCTTCTTAAAAAATTCTGTATAATCTACAGCCGCATTTCAGTCTCGCTCTTCGACATAGTCCGAAGGGCATGTCAAAGTTAAGATTAAAAAGCATTTACAATGCTTTCTCACGAGGATGCAAGTTCAAGGAATTCTTTTTTACATCCATAATAATCTCCTGCACCATTATAAATATAATCTTGTTCTTTGTCTACTATCCCGGCACGAACAGGATTTGTGCAAGTAAACTGTTTCATAACAACAGAGGCATATCCCTTAATGCTCAAATATATAGCTTCTCTAAAACATTACAAATGCCTCACTATCAGTGCTTCGACATTGCCTTCGGAACATGTCGAAGAGAAGAGTTGTTGATAACAAGTTTAAATATGAAAATAGAAAATAAACGTAAGCATTGAATTTGCTTTTTTTTTGTAAATCGCACTTGTGTTTTAATGCAGGCCTTGCTGTGCAATTATTAATAGCGAATCTTTAATTTTTATAATATGGAGTTTCCTTCGATAGAGAATAGTAAAATAGCAAGTTATTTTAATAAGGTAGAAATTATACAAGCTACTGCCAATCAGATTATGAAGGACTTTGCCATGTTTGGCATTGATATCACCTACACAGGAAACGTTGATACAGCGTATAATGAATTGCATGAGCAACTAACCCGGCAAATTGATAAGGTAATTGAAAACAGTTACTCAAAATTGTTTTCGATTTTATATCGGATAGATGTTTCGGAGAAGGAATTGGAAAGAGCAAAAATTGAGATGACAAATTACAATCATTCACAAATAATAGCTCATCAGATAATAGTTCGCGAATTAAAAAAAGTTTTGGTTCGCATGTATTACAAGCCTTAATGAATTGCTGCGGGCTACTGTTCATTCATCAAAGCATGCACAGCACCGAAAAGGATTTGTAATTGCACTATAAAACCCTTGCAGGAGTAGACAGGTTTGCGTGTGTAATTATTATTTCTGCTTTCTTATTCACTAAAGTACTTCTGCTATCGTTTCTGAAAAATTTAACTTATACATTTATCATTATTTGATTTTCACAACTTTCCCGGTTACTCGCTTATCACCTAGTTGACAAACGTAAAAGTAAACTCCTGGTGCGAGATTTTCTGTGTTAAAATTAATTTCATTGCTAACGATAGATGTTTCAAAGTACTTGTAGCCGGTTACTTGTCCATGTATATTAAAAAGTGTTATTTCAATTGGTGACTTGGGCTTATTTTCAAAAACAAATTTAAGATGATCACCAAATGGATTAGGCATAATCTGTAACGCATTGGAAAAGTTTTGTGAAGCGTATAAACTGGCAGTTGTATCACATGCAGCTGCAACTTCAGCATTTGATAAATACGCAGTGCGATGAATATCGTGTCTGAACATTAACCACGATGTGCAGTTTCCAACACCGGCATTAAACATAAATGCCTTTCCACAATTTAGGCTATCGGGTACATAGGTTCCGTATCCTGCAACAGTGAATACTTCCATGGTATCATCATCATCAAAATCGGCTATCAATGCACCATGGTCCACATTAAACCACGGTAAACCTTGCTGGAAGAAGGTATCAAGGTCTATATTCCAAAGCAATCCTGTATAAGGTTCTATAGCGATAAATTCACCCATAAAATGCCCTGACACAAGGTCCAGTTTACCATTGCCATTAACATCGCCTACAGCCATCCCTCTAAATGAGCTGAATGTAAGGGGATACATCCACTCAAGATTTCCTGAGGGACCATCCAGTATGCCTATATGATCATTAAAGTTAATGTAATCGTTGTTATTATAAATTACTTCGAGCGTATCATCATTATCCAAGTCCGCAATTGAGATTGCACTCATTACATTTGTTAAACCTGTCTTAGTCCAAAGCACACTGCCATCTTCAACATTCAAGGCACGTATCATTCCACTGTTATCACCAATCACATATTCATTTTTTCCGTCAAGGTCTATATCAGCAATAGCACCACCATGATAGGAGTAATATGTGCTGCTTGTGTCAAAATGATAATTTACCCAAAGGGTATCTGCCGTTGCATAATCGTAGCAATAGGTATAGTAACCTGAATTATTAAAATGATTAGCCACAATAATATCAAGCATGCTATCTCCATTCACATCGCAAAGTGTAGGTTCTGTTTGCACAGGGCCGGTGGTTACTTGTATTTGCTTGGCCAGACTACCATCTTCGCCATTTAATATTCTTATTTGTCCGCTAAAATTGCCAAATAGAATTTCAGGTTTGTTATCGTTATCAATATCGGCCACAGTAGGAGGGGAGTCGCCACCTCCCGAAGGTTTGCTCCACTTTAACGTTCCTGTTTTTCCATCAATACAAAAGGCTGTCGGGTTACATGAGCCATTAATAAATACATCTAATACACTATCACCATCCATATCATAAATTACCGGAGCCACATCGCCACAACCATTAATATCGTAAATCCAATTAACCGAACCGTCTTCGGCATTGAGGCAATGTGCCCGTCCGTCATTGGTGTAGGTTGTAAAAACAATCTCGAGTTTGCCATCACCATCTAAATCAGCAGCCGCAGCTGAGCCAAAAGCTGGTGCCCCAATGTCGTAACTCCATTGCAAGGTTGGAAAGTTTTGTGCACTTATTTTGTTTGCTATCAATATGATTGCAATAAACAATATTATAATCCGAATTCTGCTCATCTGTGATAGATTTAAACTGAATACGAATGTAGGTTTTATTTTATACTTTCTGATATTATAGTTTTCACTAACTACCGTTTGGAGAAGTCTCCTGTTTGGCGTAGTCTCTGACTACACCACAGAGTAAATAAATCTCTGATTTATATTTTTACTAAAAGAAAAAATAATACATGATAAAAATTCCAATAATCACTTCACCACACCTGACCCAATTATGCAATTCAGCAACGGAACAATCGGAGATTGCACTGCACAATGACGAAATCGGAGACTACGCCAAAAGCTGGCATATGCACAACTGCATAGTGTCATCAACAATGTCGCTTGACGCAACAATGCCTGTCATCAATTTGTAATGTATTTGTTTACACAATAATATTTAAAATCCTTCGTAGATATTATGCAACCAATTTGAATTTTTAGTCAGCCTCTTATCTGATTAGAAAAAATCTGCAACCAAGTATTTGTATAAACAATCAAAGTTAAAAATTAATCAAATGAAAAAGTTGAAATTAGCAGTATTGTTATGCTTAGGATATACGTTAAGCAAATCACAAAATTCTGTACCCACAAACAAAAACTCATCTCGCATTTCCACTTCTTATGTTTATGCTGAGCGCGAGCCTGGATATATGGTCAGCAATGAAGTTCAATTTCATGTATTCAAAAGATTTTACATAACCCCGCAAATATTCTATGCTAAACAATCTTATTCATTGGACAATAAATCAGCTAATACCTTCACAACCGGAGCTGCACTTAGACTGGATTATGCAATTACGCAAACCGCAAAATGGAAAATAGAAATTGGTGCAGGCTATGCAATACGCAGAAGAGAAGAAACCTGGGTTCTAGACTTTGAGCCCGGAACATTTGTCTCCGAAAATGATGTATTCTTTAGGAAAAGAATATACGGTGCAAATTGCCCCATTGCAAATTTGAATATTGAAAGAAATATTAATACCCGATTGGGTTTGGGCTTAAAAACCGAATGGCAAGCTGGTGGACGACTAAAAAGTTTTATTTCGCAAGGAGTGTATTTGAAATTGGGATTTTAGGATCCTTCTTTTTTTCCATTTGTTCAAAAAGAAAAGTAATGCTATTCTAAATGTTCCAAAGGGTATGTCGAAGAGTGGATTTATAAAAGATTAAAAAATTGTTTTACAATGCAATTAGACATCCGCATTGCAAATGCGTACGAGCGGAGATTTGTATATGTGCTTCGACCTGCCCTGCAGAACATATCGAAGAGCGGAATTGAAATAAAAATTACCTTAGCTATGAAATAATAAGCTACTTCTCGCCAGCATCATTCCTTGCACTTTCAAGCATCATTTTTATTCCCTCTTTAGGTGGAGTTGCCATAATACCAAACCGCTTTTCAAATTTGCTGCTATCGAAAATATAATCTTGCTCATATTGATAAAGCATCTCTGGAAATTCTTTCATTACCGGAATAAACCATCCAAGCACTTTGATAAACCAGGTTGGCAATATTTGAATTTTAGGCTCAACTTTTAGTTCTTCTGCAATGGATTTTATCCATTGCAGGTTTGTCAGTTTCTCTTTTGAAGTAGGTACATGCCACACCTGATTGTAGGCATCAGGAGTATTGCCAAGCAATGCGGTAGCCTTACCTGCATCAGGAGTATAGGTATAGGTATGTAGTTTGTTTACATTACCAAATGCCTGCGCCTTTTTTCCTTTCAACAAATTATCAACCACCATTATAGTGAGACCACTGTTCTTATTATCAGGGCCATAAAAATCGGCCGACCGAGCAATAAGAGCTGTAAGTGTATGATTGTTTACTTCGTTCATAATCATTTGATGCAATTGTTGGCGCACCACACCTTTTAAACTCGGTGCATTCATAGGCGACTCTTCGGTCATATGCGGAATGGCGGTTGCATCATACATATATACATTATCGAAAAATACGAGTTTGGCCTTATGTGCTTTGCATGCATCAATCACGGCCTGCATAAATGCAGGCCATATTTTTTGCCACACACTTAGTTTGTACTCAAAGCCAATAACAACATAAACAACTTCGCTACCGGCAACAGCTTTATCAATTTGTTTTAAGTCATTTACATCAATCGGGAAAAGTTCATCCGTATCGTTTACCTTTTTTGGATTACGACTTACAAGGCGTATTTTATCTGTGTATTTTTTTAATTCCTTAGCCAGAGGTATTCCAATAGCTCCTCCTGATCCTATTATAGTTTGCATAGCTTTTTCGTATTTTTATTTAATGTCTGTTTTTAATTTACTTATTTTAGAATGAAAAACATTTGTGGTATATTGTTTTTTGCAACTGAATTTCAAACTTATTACGGCAACCATGTGAACCAGGTATTTTGATCGATAAGTGGAATATCGTTTCTAATGCAAATATTCATGGTATGTCCCGTACCTCCTTCGCGGGGATTTTTTAAGTCGTCATAAAAAATGCCCAAAGTGGCCGGTTTAATTGTATCAGTGCCAATTACCTTGGCTGTATCCCTAAGTATATATGCTGCTTTAATGGTATATCGGTTTACATCGCCTTCAACAAATTGCTCAATCATTTTTTCCATTTTGCGGTTGCTTTTTGATTGCTGCACCAATTCAGAATCTGCCGTCACATTAAGTTGCGAAAGCGATATGGTATTGGTTGCAAGATTTTGTTTTTGCCGATGGCCTGTATAAGGCGTAATAACTTCTAATCTGTTTTTATCAATGCTACAAACACCTTCAGAAAATAATTGATCGGCACCGGAGGCATTGCCACTCCTGAAAGTTATTTTTTTCGTCTTTGATGCAAGCAGCTTGCCCAGCGAAATTAATTTTTCTTTGTCCTGTTCGAGAACATTTCGTTTCCCTTCAAGTAGCACTATACTGTTTTCCTTGTCAAACTGTTTGATAAATTCTTGTAAGGTCATTTTCAGGTTTGGATTTGAGTAGCTTTTTATAAGCAGGAATTTTGTGTAAAGGAAAGGGGAGAGCTCAACACTGTTTCTCTAAGGCAAGTGCAAATGTATGCTTTATTGTTTGGCCACAAACATTGTTATGTTCTTATATCTTGCCAACGTTGTTGTGTCAGCTCGTTGCGCCTAACCTCCGCGCTAAGGTCAAACTTCAGCTACCTTTCTACGAGGTTGTTTCAATCGTATGTTGCTTAGTTCCTCCTGTTTCCATGCATTGACCATTTCTTTAGTGAGCTCTTTTTTTGCTACATGTATTTCTTTCATCAGCTCTTTATTGCTTTCAAGTTCGTCTTGCAGGGCTTGATTACCGGTTTCAATAGTGATTTGCAATTTTTCATAAGTCGCTTGATTAAGCGTTGCCATCTGCTCCATGCATAGCATTTCAAATTTATGCTCTTCCATTTCGAGCAGTTCGTCATATGGACCTCTGCCCGATAGAAGTTTAACTAATACAGGAGCTAGTTCTATGGCGATAAATAAAAGCATCACCATCAGGCTGGCCATGGCTATGGTATTATTCTTAGCCGAAATGTTGCCCAGGGCAGCAAGGCGTTTATCAAATCCATCAAATGAACCTCGTTTTACGGTTGATTTTAAACTGTCAACTAAAGTTAGCAGGATGTCTTTTTCTTTTTGTTTACTAAGTATTAGCGGTTGATTTTTGTTAGAAGCATTTTCCAGTTCAGCCTGGGCTTTTATAGCATCTCCTTTTTTTAAGTTATAGATTGTAGCTGCACCTCTTTTCATGGTTCCACCACTACCATCAGCTTCTCTTCGTGCCACCTCATCCAGCTGGTTTCGATAGTTGGCCTTACTGTCTATTTCATTTTTTAATCCGGAAATTTCATTTGATAATGAGGCAATCTGCAATCGAAAGCGATTGGTAAGCGCATCTTCCTGCGCTTTTAATTCCTGCTGTTTCATTAACTCCAACTCATATTCTATGGACGTGTGAAAAATCTGCAATTCTAAAGGTTTCGATATTACAAATGCGATAATGGTGGCTAGTATGATTCGTGGGAGGGCTAATTTTATTTCGTTCCAAAAATTGCTATTCTTTTTCATGCTTGATACGATGTATCGATCAAGATTGAAAATCATGGCGCCCCAAATAAGTCCAAAGATTAACCCGGCACTAATGCGCCAAATAGATATGGCATCGTTAAAAATATAATACAATGCATAGCCTCCTGATATAACTGCGAACAAGCCCGTAAAAAAAACCGTGGCACCTATACCTTGGTACTTGTTGTGTTCGGTGGGCGCACGTTGTAGCAGGACTATATTTGCTCCTGAACAAAACCAAAAAAACTTTTTCAATGCATCCATATTATTTTCAGCAGATTAGAAGTGAATTTTTTTAACCAACTTTATGCCGTTGCTAATTGCCTTGTACTGCTTTAACGCTAAGGTTATTAAACTGTTGCCCATGGAATCAGAATGTTAAGTTAAGATGTTTATCCGGCTAATTTGTTACGCAGCTTTTTCATTTTTATTGAAGTTATTTTAATTGTAAATAAGGGAGAGAACTTTTTCCATTTTTTATTTTTCTTGATTAGGTCAAATTATAATTTACATTTGTCAACACCATTCCACACGTTTTCTATTAATCTTTAAATCAAAAAAATTATGAATTATCCAAATCAAATTATTAAAAAAGGCAGTACCCTTAAAAGTGCAGTTAAAGCAATTCAGTTACGTTTAAAAGAGTTGGGTTATCTTAGTGACACGGCCGATGGAGTATTTGGCAACAATACATCCACAGCAGTTAAGCTGTTTCAGGCGCAGCACGTAGATCAGCAAGGAGTATCGTTAAAAGCAGATGGCTCTGTGGGTGCAATTACCTGGGCTGTTTTGTTTGGTGTAGAAAAAACTCCGGTAACAACTACAGCCGACAGCCAACTGGGCGAAGAAATTGTTCGGATAGCAAAAAAGGAGGTAGGTAAAATGGAAAAGCCAGCTGGAAGCAACAGCGGCCCTGATATAAAAAAATATTTTGATAGCGTAGATATAGCTCAGGGATATGCTTGGTGTGTGTGCTTTACGTATTGGTGTATTAATCAGGCATGCGCCAATATTGGAGTTACCAACAAGATGCCTCGCACAGCAGGTGTGCTCGCGCATTGGAATACCACCAAGGCAAAAAAAATACTTGCTGCCGATGCAAAAAATAATCCTTCTTTAGTAAAGCCGGGGCAGTTTTTTATGATGAAGATGGGCAGAGTGACAGGGCATACCGGAATTGTAACCGCTGTTAGTGGCGGATTTATTGAATGTATTGAAGGCAATACGAATGATGGCGGCAGTCGCGAGGGCGTGGGTGTTTTTGCGCGTAAGCGTAAGATTGCAGATATCAATCTTGGTTTTATCGAGTACAAAAAGTAAACGTATTATTTATTTAAAATCTTAAGTTATGAATGCTTTTGTTGACTTGCATTGCCATCCAACACTGAAACCTTATGGACAAAGTTTCACTAAAAAGCAAAAGGGAAATAGCAGCGATATTAATGATCGTAACAGCGTATGGTATTACGACCCACCCACTGTTAGCGACAAGCTTCTAAACTATTTAGCTACACTCACACGATTTTCGCAAGCCAATTTTCAAGCCTTATGTTATGGTAATGTTGGCATCATATGCGCAAGCCTTTATCCAATCGAAATTGGATTCTTCAAAAACAAATTGCCGCAAGGAGCAGTGCGAAGAGAGGTAAATAATTTTGTAACCGGAGTAGGAGATAGCCGGGTTGAACAGGTAATAAAAACCAACGATTACTTTACTGATTTGGAGCAGGAGTATAAGTTTCTGCAACAATTGGATGGACAAATTTTTACCATTGACAGCCAGGATTATCAGTACAAATTAATTAGCAGTTATGATGATTTAAATAGCATTCAAGCACAAACTGATAATATATTTACAGTTTGTGTATTGCTTTCAATAGAAGGTGGGCATGCTTTTGGTTGCGGTATTCCGGGTAAGAATGCAAATAAGAAAGTGGTACTGGCAAATGTTGCCAAGGTAAAGAGTTGGCAACACAGGCCGCTGTTTATTGCTATTGGCCATCACTTTTATAACGAGCTATGCGGTCATCCGAAAAGCCTGACAGGAATATTGGGCAAGGTGTGCGATCAATCCGTTGGTATGAATGAGGGAATTACTCCACTTGGATATGAGGTAATTTCGCTCTTGCTTGATAACAAGAATCAGCAACGCATACTTATTGATATTAAGCATATGAGTATTCTTGCCCGCAATCAATACTATCAGCTACTGCGCCAGGAATATGCAGGCCAAAACATTCCAATACTGGTAAGCCATGGTGGCGTAACAGGTATTCCGTCTAATACTAGCAATTGGTTCTTAAATGAAAGTATTAATTTTGACGATACAGACTTGCTTGAAATAGCACGTAGCAATGGCCTCTTTGGCATACAACTGGACGAGCGTAGAATTGGCAGTGAGCAGGAGTTGAAAAAAACGCGAGGCGAAATCTCTCGAAAAAAAATATTGTACAACTGGGCACGCCTTGTTTGGCGACAGATTCAGCATATTGCTGAATTACTCGATCGTAACAATATGTTTGCTTGGGGAATACAATGTATTGGCAGTGATTTTGATGGAATAGTAAATCCAATCAATGGGTACTGGACCGAAGAGGAAATGCAGTTTTTGGATGATTATCTGCTAAAGCACGCTTATAATTTTATAAACAATCCAAATTCATTACGTAACGATTACAATATACTTTCTGCCGAAATGATTGTTAATCTGGTGATGTATGAAAACGCTTCAAGTTTTATTCGTAAAAATTATTAAACGTGGTTTTTTAGGTTAAGTGTTTTTCTTAATTTGCATACCCAATTAATGTGAAGTATCAGTATGCTGTTTAACTCGCTTGAGTTTTTTATTTTCTTTCCGGTTGTAACACTGCTGTTTTACTTGTTACCTCATGCTTATAGATGGGTCATGTTGCTTTTCGCTTCCTGTTACTTTTATATGTCTTTTATTCCGGAGTACATCCTCGTATTATTTGCAACTATTATCATCGACTATTTGGCCGGAATACTCTTAGTAAGTTCAACGCGCTACCGAAAGACCTGGCTGGTCATTAGTGTTGTAGCTACTTGTCTGGTCTTAATAATTTTTAAGTACTATAATTTTTTTACTCAAACAGTTATTGAGCTGTTAGGCAATTTTTCGATTAAGTACGATGCCCCGTATTCAGCATTGGCGCTGCCAATTGGTTTATCGTTTCATACATTTCAAAGTTTGAGTTATGTTATTGAAGTGTATCGTGGCCGGCAAAATGCCGAACGGCATTTTGGAATCTATGCATTGTATGTAATGTTTTATCCGCAATTGGTAACCGGCCCTATCGAGCGGCCTTACAATTTATTGAATCAGCTTCGAAAAAAAATATCGTATAACTACGATAATCTGGCTAATGGATTGCGTTTAATCTTGTTTGGACTTGTTACCAAAATGGTGGTGGCTGACAACATGGCTATATACGTTGATCAGTTATATGAGCAACCCGGTACTTACCATGCATTAAGTGTTGCTGCCTGCTTGATGCTTTATGCCTTGCAGATATATTGTGATTTCTATGGCTACAGCACCATTGCTCTTGGCACTGCCTTAGCCATGGGATATAACTTGATGGATAATTTTAAGCAGCCATATTTTTCGCAATCCATTGGCGAGTTCTGGCAGCGTTGGCACATTTCGCTCAGCTCCTGGTTTCGTGATTATGTATATATTCCCCTTGGTGGAAACAAAACTTCTATTTGGATTTGGATACGTAATATACTTTTTGTTTTTGCTTTAAGTGGGTTGTGGCATGGAGCTAACACTACATTTATTATATGGGGACTGGCACATGGCGCATGTTATCTAATCGAATCCTTTGTTAAACTTAAGTATGGGTTGGCAAATAATCAATCTGCAAGCATTCGCATTATTGGTAAAGGATTACGTATGGCTAAAACCTTTATTACGGTTACACTCATATGGGTATTTTTTAGAGCAGTAAGTATGGATGAGGCATGGCAAATATTTGCTTCGCTAAAAAATAACTGGCATACCGGTGAGGGCTTACCTATACCTATGACTGTTTGGTTTTATATACTGGGCTTTGTAGTGCTTGAATTACTTATGGGCAACAAAAGGTTTGATGCTTGGTGTGGTGCATTGCCTTTGGTTGTAAGATGGTGCTTGTATTCATTGCTCATATTTGTCGCAGTTGCATATTCAGGTGTTCATGCTATACCATTTATTTATTTTCAATTCTAATGCAAATTTTGTTAGATAAAAAACTGTGGATTAAACTTGTTGCTTTGGCGGCTCTCATAGTTTGCCTAAGTTATGTATATAAGTACACAGCGTTTAAAAACGATATCAAGTTATATGCAGATGCTTTTGAATTGATAGAATACGCACAGGAGCAAAAATCAGAGGTAATATATCTTGGCGAGTCGAGCAATAATAATTATCGAGAAGATGATATTGATAAACGCCCTATCAGTGCTTTTTTGGCTGATTATTTTACCGGAGTAAAAGTAACAGGACTTACAAAAGAAGCATCGCATGCGCAAGTTTATTATCACTTATTAAAAAATATTCCATCATCTTCAAAAGTGAAAACGGTAATTGTAACAATGAACCTCCGCTCCTTTGATGCCTTTTGGATTTATTCTCCCCTTGAAAATTATATTCAAAAAAGTCTTGTATTCTATCAGCCCAATCCACCATTTTACAATCGGCTTATGCTTGGTTTGCATAGATATACATCGTTTTCCGATAGCTTGCTGGTATGGAGTTATAAAAATAGCTGGCGTAATGAAAAATTAAAATTACCTCCATCAATTCCTGCTACTAATACGTATGATTGGGACAGTTTAATGAACTACCGTGGTGTGCTAAATGCGGATAGTACCCGCAATAATGCGTTAACCGATCTGGCGTGCAATTATATTAAGACGTTTGCTTTTAATATTGATACCGCAAACAATGTTCGCATCAAAGATTTTGATGCAATTGTTAAACTTGCAAATGAGCGAGGCTGGAATTTATATTTTAACCTTATGGCAGAAAATGTTTTTATGGCAGATTCATTGGTGGGAGATGAACTGGTAAAAATTATCAGGGAAAATCGCAACTTGCTTATGCAGCGATATAACTGCAATGGGGTTACAGTTATTGATAATCTGGAGTTGGTGCCAAGTGATGAATATATTGACGTAGACTGGACCACAGAACATTATGCTCAACAAGGTCGACAAATTATTGCAGCTAATGTTGCTAATCATTTACGCAAGCAGTACCCCAGGCAGTTCGCAACACCGCAACCCAAGCCAATAGAAAAGCTTACAACATTTTACAATAATTGCGAGGGTAATATTAATTGGTCGCAAATGCAAACTGTAACCATGGAGGAAAAGTTTGCAGGACTTAAATCTTCGTACGCGAATAGCGTGGAGAATTATACCGTTACACTTGAAAAACCGGTAAGCCTCTTAGCCCCGGGCATGTCAAGCGTAGTCGTATCATTCAATTATTTGCAAAAGACAAATCAGGTTTATTCGATGGTAGTAATTGAATATCTTGATAATGAAAGCAACAAAAAAACTGAAACAAAACTGATTTCAGAGTTGAAACCAATTACTGATAAATGGCAAAAACTTCAGTTTAAATTTTCTTTACCCAGTGATTTTTATTCAAAGAATACATTTAAGGTGTATGTCTATAACAACAGTAAGAGTAAAATATTTATCGATGAATTCAAAGTCTTGTTTGAATAAATCTTCTCGTATCCTTTCTAATTATTATTCAAAAATAATTTTGCCGGATGCAATTTTTGTATCACCTCCAATTAGTTGATAAAAGTAAAGCCCCGGTTTTTTACCTGACCTGTTAACTATAGCTGCGTGTGCCCCTGCGGTATAAATAGTTTCTATTAAAACTGCGTTGACGTCATAAATACGAACTTCGTCTACGCGCTTACGCAAGGGTTCTCCTATCATTATCTGTGTAAAATCTACAGCAGGGTTAGGATAGGTCATGGCCAGATTAATTTTTTCCTCAGCCGGTATCGCATTAGGAATTTGTTGTCCAAATCGTACTATCCATATATCTTGCAAGCCATGATTTCCTGTAACATCTAAATCGTTTGAGTACGTGCTTCCTATCAGTGCATAGCCAGAATCTGCGGTTACTTCAATGGCATTAGCTGTTTCATTATCGCTGCCTCCTAAAGAAAGCGACCATAGTCGGTTTCCATTTTTTGCAGACTTGAGTAGGTAATTATCATAGCCACCTTTATTAGGTGCAGTATTAGGCAAAGGTGAATTGCTCCAGCCGCAGAATACATAACCACTATCACTATCTTGCGAAACATTGGCACCGGTTTCATTATCTCCACCACCATAACTATCTTGCCACTGCAACATACCCGTATTGGTAAGTTTACACATCCATGCATCGGTTGTGCCTGCCAGCCCATGCGGGCCTACATGTCCGCTAACATCTCCATCATTACTCAGCGAGCTGCCACACATTACATATCCCAATGCCGTGTTTTGGGTAAAGCCATGCATAATTTCGTCATAGCTACCACCATAGGTGTATTGCCATGCAATGCCACTTGTATTCCATAAGCGCAAGACCCAATAATCGCTTCCACCTTTATTTAAGGTAATATCACTGTCATTCGAATAGGTAGTTCCACCTGCAAAATACATCCCATTTGATGATTGTTGAATGCCTGAACTAAATTCAGCTTGCGATCCTCCATAACATTTTTGCCATTGCAAATTTCCTGTGCTGTCGGTTTTTACAAGCCAAATATCGCTACTGCCGTTATTATTACTTACATCAACATCGTTTGAGTTGGAATAACCGCCAAGTATATATCCCCCATCAATAGTTGGATAGATATTTATTAGTTGCTCTTTGTCTGTGCCTCCATAATTTTTAGACCATTGTATTTGTCCGCTTGCGTCTGTTTTAATTAATACATAATCCGATAAGCCTTTTGACCCTGAAATATCATAATTGTTGCTCGAAGTAGTTGCTCCTAGAATGTAGCCGCCATCGGCCGTAGGCCACACATCGTTACCTATATCGGCTGATGAACCACCTATGTTTTTTTGCCATTCAATTACACCTAGTGCATTTAGCTTTACCAGCCATATATCGAAACTACCATAGTTGCCAGTTACCTGAATGTCGTTGCTTAGTGTTGATCCGGTAACAATAAAACCGCCATCAGGGGTCTGCCTTATTGAATAGCCCTTATCATTATTGCTACCTCCGTAGCAATTTTTCCACGAAGTAGCAGGAGGAAAAATAGATTGATTTTGAGATAAACCAATATAATGACAACCAATAATCAGAAGACTTAATAAAATTGAGCGCATATTTTTATAATAAAAAAGTAAGAATAGAATGCGATGCAAAAATGTAACCAACTTTATTATGAAAAAAAAAATTCACCCTATATTTGGAATTTGACTTTGGCGAAATTAGGTAAGGTAGTTGGCTAAAGTGTTTCCACAATTAAATAAATAATCTAAAACTGAAAGATTACCCACAAAATCCATTTTGTAGCCAAAAACCTGTAGATATTTTTCTAATTCTATATCGGTAACAAGTTTATTCGATTTCGCATTACTAATAATGCTCAAATCTGGAGTTTCGGGTCCCTGTTTCATGTCAGTCCACGTAGTGGTAAACTTGTTTTTTTTAATTACAAATTCCAGAAATTGTTGATTGTACTCTAAAAGGAATGCTGGTTGTGAAAAAAAAAGCTTTTCAAAATCATCCATCATGAATTCGAAGAAGGGCGATTTGTTATATGCAGACCTGATTGTTTGCCAATGTTGCCTTTGCCATGGCTGATGGTAGTCTATTTCAATTTTGTTAGTGGTGGTGTTAAAAATATCCTGATGTTTAACAGGTATAGTTAATGTGGATATTCCATTAGCTCCCAGCACGTGGTAGCGATTGCGGTTCGATTGTTTTATAAATCGCTCGGTTGCGTCAATAAATACTTCCTGCGCATTTTTCAGATAATAAAAATATTCGAGCGTAGGAAATGCAGCAGTAGCTAATTGAAGTGATTGATACAACATAGCTCGCAAATGTGCATAAAAGTTTTCAACACAAGACCTTTGAAAACAATTGTGGCAAAGGTTTTAACATTACCCATTGGTCACTGCAGCCGCATTACATTTGTAGGCTTTCGCTTAATTTACTTTTAATACAAAATATAATGGCCAGGAAAAATACAAACGCTGAATATAATGATGATAGCGTAAGATCGCTCGATTGGCGCGAACATATCCGGTTACGCCCCGGTATGTATATTGGCAAGCTTGGAGATGGTACCGCTAAGGACGATGGGATTTATGTATTACTCAAAGAAGTAATTGACAATTGCATTGATGAGTTTGTAATGGGTCATGGTAAGGAGATAGATGTAATTTTAAATGATCATACGCTAACTATACGCGACCGTGGTCGCGGAATTCCATTAGGAAAAGTTATTGAATGTGTGTCGCAAATTAATACCGGTGCCAAGTACGACAGTGGTGCTTTTCAGAAAAGTGTCGGATTAAATGGAGTAGGTACCAAAGCTGTAAATGCGCTTAGCGCATATTTTAAAGTACAATCTGTGCGCGATGGTAAGACTACCATTGCTGAGTTTGTACGAGGAGATCTTACTAAATCACAAAAGGAAATTAAGACTGATCTGAGTAACGGTACCACCGTAACTTTTATTCCCGATAATGATGTCTTTATCGATTTTAATTTCAATACAGAGCACATTGAGCGCATGCTTAATAATTATGCTTACCTCAATGTTGGGTTGAAAATAAATTTCAATGTGGTCGTTTTTCAATCGCAAAATGGATTAAGCGATTTGCTCGAAAGTAACATGAGCGAAGAGAAAATTTATCCTTTAGTACATCTTAGAGATAAGGACATTGAACTTGCCTTTACGCATACCAATGCCTATGGCGAAGAGTACTACTCGTTTGTTAATGGGCAACATACTACACAAGGCGGTACACATCAGGCAGCATTGCGCGAAGCGCTGGTAAAAACAGCCCGCGAATTTTATAAGAAAGAATTTGACCCGAATGATGTACGCAGTGGTATTATGGCTGCATTAAGTGTACGTATACAGGAACCGGTATTTGAGTCGCAAACAAAAACAAAGTTAGGCTCACAAAATACAGAACCCAATGGACCTTCGCTTCGAAACTGGATTGTAGATTTTGTAAAAAACTCGTTAGACAATTACCTGCATAAGCATCCGGAAGTTGCAGAAGCATGGAGAAAGAAAATTGAAAGTAGCGAGCGCGAACGCAAGGAAATAGCAGGAGTGCGTAAGTTAGCCAACGAGCGCGCCAAAAAAGCTAACCTGCATAATAAAAAATTGCGCGATTGCCGCGTTCATCTCGATACCAAACATCCCGACCGATTTGAAACAACCGTTTTTATAACCGAGGGCGATAGTGCAAGTGGTAGCATCACTTCGGCACGCGATGTCAACACACAGGCTGTTTTTAGCTTAAGAGGCAAACCCCTGAATTGTTTTGGGCTTACCAAGAAAATAGTTTACGAAAACGAAGAGTTTAATTTGCTGCAAGCAGCACTTAATATAGAAGATGGACTCGAAGGCTTGCGATACAACAAAGTAGTAATTTCTACCGATGCTGATGTGGATGGCATGCACATACGTTTACTCATACTTACTTTTTTCCTGCAGTTTTTTCCTGACCTTGTAAAAAACGGTCACGTATATATTCTTGATACTCCTTTGTTTAGAGTGCGCAATAAAAAGGAAACAATTTATTGCTACACACCCGATGAAAAAATTAAAGCGATTGAAAAGTTAGGTCCCAAGCCGGAAATTACCCGCTTTAAAGGTCTTGGTGAAATTTCGCCTGATGAGTTTAAAAAGTTTATTGGAAAAAAAATAAAACTCGATCCTGTTGAGTTTGGTAAAGATACAGTAACACATCAATTACTCGATTATTATATGGGCAAAAACACACCCGACCGTCAGCAGTTTATTATCGAAAATCTCAAGATGGAAGAAGAACCGGAAGAAGCCTTGGCTTTTTTAGAAGTGGGAGAGTAATTCTTTTCAAGTAAGAAAGTTCATTTTGCAAAACCGTATCATCAATCAAATAAAAAACCAGATAAAAAGTTTTTAATCGCATTGAATAACAATACTAACAACTAAATAACCAGAAATACTCCAATGGTAAACCAACATATAGACGGGATGTATAAGGAATGGTTCCTTGAGTATGCATCTTATGTAATACTTGAGCGAGCAGTACCCTTGATAGAAGATGGCCTTAAGCCCGTGCAAAGGCGCATACTCCATTCGTTATACGAAATGGAAGACGGACGATTTAACAAAGTTGCCAATGTGATTGGCAATACCATGAAGTACCATCCTCATGGCGATGCAAGTATAGGGGATGCATTGATTCAACTGGGGCAAAAAGATTTGCTCATTGATAAGCAAGGCAACTGGGGAAACATTTATACCGGAGATAGCGCAGCAGCAAGCCGATACATTGAGGCTCGCTTAACCAAGTTCGCACTCGAAGTAGTTTTTAATCAGAAAATAACCAACTGGCAGCCATCGTACGATGGCCGCAATAAGGAGCCCATTCAACTGCCTTCAAAGTTTCCATTATTGCTTGCGCTTGGAGTAGAGGGTATTGCGGTTGGCCTGGCATGCAAAATATTGCCACACAATTTTATTGAATTGTGCGAAGCAAGTATCGACTATTTGCGTAAAAAACCTTTTACGCTTGTTCCTGATTTTAATACCGCGGGCGAAGCCGATTTTAGTAAGTATAACGATGGACTTCGTGGTGGTAAAGTGAAGGTGCGCGCTGTTATTGAAAAAATAAACAAAAAAACTTTAGCAATAAAAGAAATACCCTTTGGCACCAACACTGCAAGTTTGACCGAAAGCATATTGGCTGCCAATGATAAGGGCAAATTAAAAATTAAAAAGGTGGAAGATATCACTGCAGAAAAAGTAGAGATATTGGTTCACTTGCATCCTGATAGTGCTGACGATAGCGACAATGCTATCAATGCCTTGTATGCTTTTACCGATTGTGAGGTTAGCATCAGCCCCAATGCTTGTATTATTCGCGATGGGCGACCTGAGTTTATTGGTGTAACTGAGATATTGAAATATTCTGCCGACAATACATTGGCTATTCTAAAAGCGGAGTTAGAATTTGAGCGACACAAATTGCGCGAAGACTGGCACTTTAGTTCGTTAGAAAAAATATTTATCGAAAAAAGAATTTATCGCAATATTGAAGAATGCGAAACATGGGAAGCTGTTATTGAGACGATTGATAAAGGACTTAAGCCTTACAAAAAGTTGTTCTTGCGCGAGATTACAACCGATGATATTGTTGCACTAACCGAAATTAAGATTAAGCGTATTTCAAAGTTTGATGCATTTAAAGCTGATGAACGTTTGAAGTCGTTAGAGCAACAGATAAAAGAAATAGAGGCGAATCTTGCCAACATAAAAGGATTTACAATTGATTGGTTTAAAATGCTGATTAAAAAATATGGTAAAGGTAGAGAGCGCAAAACCCTTATTGTTGGAGAGTTTGAGGCCATAGAGGCACGTAAAGTAGTAATCAATAATTCGAAGTTATACGTAAATCGTGAAGAAGGATTTGCCGGATATGGGTTAAAAAAAGACGAGTTTGTTAAAGATTGTAGCGACCTTGATGATGTAATAGCTTTTAATAGTGAAGGCAAAGTTATGGTATCACGCATCGATGAAAAGAAATATTTTGGAAAGGATATTTTGGAAATTGACATTTTTAATAAGGATGACAATAGCAAAGTATACAACATGATTTATATGGATGGCAAAGGTGGGTCAATACTTGTTAAACGTTTCAGAATGGGAGGGATTACTCGCGATAAGTCATATGATCTTACAAAGGGAACAGAAGGTTCTCGCGTTTTGTTTTTGAGTGTTACGGATGAGAACAATGCCGAAACAATTCAAATAAATCTTAGGCCGAAGCCAAAAATGAAAAACACTACCATTAGCATAGACCTGAATGAAACCTTGATTAAAGGCCGCGATTCCATGGGTAACATTGTTACCAAAGCTAGTATTACCAAAGTGTTTGTTCAAAAAAAAGGAAGCGGCAATGGTGCGTCCAAAATGAAGGAAGTTACACTTCCTTCACAAACCGAAAGGCCAAAATCAAAAGAAGCCATACAGATGGATTTGAATTTTAAGGACTTGCTTAATTAATATTTCGCATAAATGGAATGTTAAGCAGGTTTGCAAAGGCTTTTATTTTGTAAACAAATTTTTGGCTGCGGGTGTAGCTTGTATTTTCGTATGTTAAGCAAAGTTTAAAACAAAAGACAGTAATGAAAAAGTCAATGTGCATTTTGACATTTATTTTGTTAGCATTAACAAATTGTTCGAATGACAGTAAATCATTTACTGACATGACATCAGCGGAAAATCAGAAACAAATTAATTCGGAAAATATTTTTGAGAACTACTTGAAAACTTTGGAACAAATTCCCTTACCGTTTTCACATAATCCGTTTGAACAACTTCCAGCACTTTCAAAGAATTACAACAAGACAGTTTTTGAAAAATACAAACACGTATGGACAACCCAACCATTAGGCATTTTATTCAACGACAGTAAAACGGTTACTCTTATAGATTTTGCTATTGGTGACTTGGGACTTGTTCCTTTCCTGACAACTTACGACAGACAAGGCATTAAAATTGACTCGTTAGGACCTTACAAAAAGACTGGAGAAGATATGGGTTACAAAGCCATAGAATACTTGACAATATTCAAGGACAAGACGATATCGGTAAGCGATTCAGTAACAATTTATACTTTAAAACCAGACAGTTCTGACATTGACAAAACCAGTATAAAATTAACTATCGGATTGACTAAATATACAATTGAAGCGGATGGACATTTTAGAAAACAAAAATAGAAAGCCAGCCAATAACAGCCTACCACCGATACCACAAGCGTTGATGCTTGTGGCATTATTCTTAGATTTATATAATCGAATAAATATTTCATTTTGCTCTTTTACAAATTTCTTGCTGAGCATTTCTTGCTGAGTTTTCAAATGTGCAACATGCAAACGTATTTCAAGACTAATACACCCCAAACCCCTTAAGGGGCTTGCGTTGGCGTGGATGCATTTTTGTTTATTGGAAACACTTGAAAGTATCATTAAAGACCATTTGATAATCTTCAATTGACATTGTATTCCCAACCAAAGGCATTTAACAAATGAGCATAATTATATATGATTGCAAATACTCGCACTAGCCGACCAGTTGCCAAGATGATTTTTTTTACCATTACAAATGAGTTGGTAGGTGTTGCACAAGTAATGCCATTTCGGTAGAAAATAAATCAACACTCTTTGATTTCTTTGCGCGCATTTTCTTTGCGAACTTTGCGGTAAAACCCTCATTCCAAAACCCATCCAAAAATTCCCTCTTTTTGATGGAATTGCCAAAATATGTTAGTAGTTCAGTAGAGATATTATTAAGCAAGCCAAACTTATGTAGTAATTTTATGTTTGTTCAAGAATAAATTATCTTAGCGCACCACAAAAAAAATAAAGAAAAACAATGAGAATATTTAGTTTAATGCTCGCTTGCTTTTGTTTAAGCAACACGATAAACGCAAAGCAATTTGTATCGCGCACGCATTGGTCGCAATTAGAGTCGCAGCAAACACATAAAGTAACACGCCCACATATGCCCGCAAAATATATTACTGCCAGTTGTAATATAGATTTGTTGAAGCAGGAATTAGCATCAGCACCCATGGAACGTACCGAAGATGCTCGCATTAATTTTACAACAATTGAGTTGCCAACTCCTGATGGTTCTTTTAAAACATTTAAAGTGTGGCAAACACGAATTATGCATCCAGACCTTGCAGCAGCCTATCCACAAATAAAAACCTTTGCCGGTGTTGACATAAATAATCCTGCAACTTCAATTTATATCGATTATTCTCCTTTGGGTTTTCATGCGTTTATTCAATCGCCACAACAAAGTTATTACATTGATCCTGTGGCAGTAAATGACGATATGCGTTATATCATATTTAATCGTAAAGATATTACGCGTAGTAAGGATTTCGTTTGTGGAGTTGATAATACACTTGAACTTACAGAGCAGATAATACCCCAATCGTTAACACAGGTAAAAATTGGTGGTACATTGCGCACTTATCGTTTGGCACTTGCCTGCACAGGCGAATATGCTTCTTATTTTGGCAGTACGATTCCGGTCGTATTAGGTGCAATGATTGTTTCAGTAAATCGTATTGATGGCGTTTACGAAAAGGAAGTAGGCATTTCGTTTGAGTTAATTCCCAATGACACTTTATTAATTTATTTCAACAGCAATACCGATCCTTATTCAAACAATAATGGAGGTGCCATGCTTGGCGAAAACAAAGCAAACATTAACGCAGTAATTGGAGCAAATAATTATGATATAGGCCATGTGTTTAGCACCGGTGGGGGAGGCATAGCTTCGCTTGCTTGTGTATGCGGAAGCAATAAGGCTCAGGGAGTAACCGGCAGTGGCAATCCACAGGGCGATCCATTTGATATTGATTATGTGGCGCACGAAGTAGGACATCAGTTTGGAGGTAATCATACATTTAATTCGGTTACAGGAGCATGCAGCGGCAACAGAGCGCCCAATGCAGCTTATGAGCCGGGCAGCGGTGTTACCATTATGGGCTATGCAGGTATTTGTGGTAGCGATGATTTGGCAAGTAACAGCATTCCGACCATGCATACCAAAACCTTTGATGAGATGATTGCTTTTGCACATAATGGAAACGGAAATGGTTGCGCTGTACAATCTGTTACCGGCAATAGCGAACCCGTTTTAACAGCCACAGGCAGTTGGATAATCCCTTTTCAAACACCTTTCAGATTAACTGCCTCAGGAACCGATACTGATAACGATACAGTTTACTACAGTTGGGAGCAATATGATCTTGGCCCTGCCGGAACGTGGAATAATCCAAGTGGCAATGCACCTATTTATCGCTCTTATAATCCGGATACAAATCCAACCCGTTTATTTCCACGATTAAATTATATACTTACCAATACTACTGGAAAAGGAGAATTAAAACCGAGCTATGCTCGTACCATGCATTTTCGTTGCACCTTGCGTGATAACCGCTTAGGTGGTGGTGGTGTGGTTCGCAATTCTACAGCCGTTGCGGTTGAAGCAATAAATACAGGTGTGGGTTTTGCGGTTACTTATCCCAACGTTTCAGGAATTGTTTGGGCAGGCAACTCGCAAGAAACTATAACGTGGAATGTTGCGCAAAGCGATCTTGCACCTATTAGCACGCCACTGGTAAATATATTGCTATCAACCGATGGTGGTTATAATTTTCCCATTTCCCTTGCAAGTGGCATTCCTAATAATGGCAGTTATATACTTACCGTTCCTAACAACGTTAGTGCAGCTACATGCCGCATCATGATTGAAGGAGCAGGCAATGTTTTTTTTGATATTAATGACAAAAATTTTTCGATTGCGCCTGCTGCAATCAATGAAAATTTGTTCGAGACAAATTTTACTTGTAATCCTAATCCCTTTACCAATCAGTTAATTATTAAAGCATTTAAAGCAGAAGATTTTGAATATCAACTTTGTGATTTATATGGAAAGGTAATTTTACAAAATATAGAAAATCAAAAATTGCAATCGGAAATCAACATTAAAACGGATAACCTAGCAAAAGGAGTTTATCAATTGATACTAAAGCAAGGATCTGGTATTTATGTAAAGCGCATCGAAAAAAATGTAAAGGTTAATATCTTGACAATTAAAGCATGCAAACAAAAGCATGCTTTTTTAATTTTAGGATTATTCAAAATAGACAAACTTTATATGCTTAATATTGTTGTCACAAATTATGAATGCCAATCTTAAACAATACAATGACATTTGTTTTGAGTTGAGTAAGAAAATTACTGAATCATACAGTACTTCGTTTACTCACGGAATTAAGACTTTGGGACAAAAGTATCATATGCCCATTTTTGCTATTTATGGCTTTGTACGCCTTGCAGATGAAATAGTAGATTCTTTTCATGAGTTTAATAAAGCTGAGTTGCTTAAAGATTTTGTTGCCCAAACGTATAAAGCAATTGAAGATAAAATAAGTACCAATACAGTTCTTCATGCTTTTCAACTGATCGTTAATGAGTATAATATTGAACGAGAACTTATCGATGCATTTTTATTAAGTATGGAAATGGATCTTGACAAGAAGGTATACAACAAGGAACTTTATACTAAATACATATATGGTAGTGCCGAAGTGGTAGGTTTAATGTGCCTTCATGTATTTGTAAGTGGCAATGTTAACGAGTACCAACGACTGCGCGAACCTGCGCGTAAATTGGGCGCAGCTTTTCAAAAAGTAAATTTCCTACGTGATATGAAATCAGATTTTGCAGACAGAGGCCGTGTTTATTTCCCCAGTGTTGACTTTGCAGTATTTGATGATAATGCAAAAAAAGCCATTGAAGCCGATATAGATGCAGATTTTGCTGAAGCTTATCATGGCATTATGCAATTGCCCGAAGATGTGCGTCCAGGTGTTTACACGGCCTACATTTACTACCTCGAGTTACTTAAAAAAATAAAAGGAGTGTCGGCTTCCGAAGTCTTAAAAAAACGTTTTCGCATTGCCGATTCTATGAAATTCCTTTTGCTATTACGCACCCATGCTCGTTTTAAAATGGGAATTTCTTAAACCTTTTGCTGTTAGTAATATTGCAGGCTAAGTAGTCAGGGTTTCTGTCTTATACCATAAGTTTGCGGCTTCATGGTTTTTTTTGAACCACGAAGGTTTTGAGTGTGAGGCTGCACATACAAGCTAGATAGCCTTGCTTACAAACCAATAGCAAATTAGAAACAATATATGGCAGTAGCAAAAAAAATCAGAGTAGGAATATTTTTTGGTGGCGCTTCGCGCGAACGTGAAATTTCTTTTGCCGGAGGTCGCACTGTTTACGACAACCTTAGTAAAGATTTGTTTGAGCCAGTGCCATTTTTTGTAGATAGTGCCGGAAATTTTTGCCTTATACAATGGCAATATATCTACAAGGGTACCATTCGCGATTTTTATCCAAATCCCGAAGAAATAGAACAATCGAAATTCGATTTTCAGATTTATGCCGAAAGTATTAAGAGCAAGTCGCAGCAAGCTAAATACACAAGGCAGTTAGGAAAATTAATTAAAGCAGATGAGTTAGACAAGTATATTGATTTTGCCTTTTTATGTCTTCATGGTAGCGATGGCGAAGATGGGCGCTTGCAAGGACTCTTTGAGTATCATCGTATTCCTTATAGTGGAAGTGGAATATTAAGTTCTGCTATTGGAATGAATAAGGCAGTTCAGAAAAAACTAATGCATCATGCTGGTTTCAATGTACCTGCCTATTATTTGATACCGCGAAGCGAATGGCAACGGACGGATACTAAAACAGCGTTTTTAAAAAACGCAATTACTACCTGCTCGCTGCCAATAGTGGTAAAGGCAGCTAATCAAGGAAGCAGCATAGGCATAAGTGTTTGCGAAAGTGAGGATGCACAAAAGTTTACAGATGCAGTTGAAAAAGCCTTTTTTATTCGAACCATTGAAGCCACTGTATGGCAAGATCTCGATCATAATGCGCGCATAACTTATGTGCGATTGTTGGCCGATATACGAGATGGCATAGGCATGCCAATTAGGTGTGGTAAAAAAGTCATCTATCATCCTGATGAATTATTTGATTTTATTGAACACAGTTTACAATCGAAACAGAGGATACAACTAGAAGCATTAAACTTTGAGTCAGATGTGATTATAGAGTCGTTTATTAAAGGCAAAGAATTTAGTTGCATTGTAATAGAAGATGAAAATGCTAAGTCTGTTGCATTGCCTCCCACCGAAATTCGCAAAGGCAAAGAGGTATTTGATTATCGCAGCAAGTATTTGCCAGGTCTTTCGCGAAAAATTACCCCAATTGAATTACCACTTGAGCAGATTGAACGAATTTCGGCTGAATGCGAGCGATTATTTACAGAATTGCATTTTTCAGTTTATGCACGCATTGATGGTTTCATTACTGATAGCGGAGAAATATTTTTGAACGACCCGAATACTACTTCGGGCATGCTTCCTTCAAGTTTTTTCTTTCATCAAGCTTCGGAAATAGGATTAACACCTTCGCAGTTTATCACGTATATTATTGCCACTTCGTTAAGCAGCAGGTATGGGGATATTAAGGATGGAGATACTTCCTTACAGTTGCATAAGCAACTGATGGATGCTATTGTTGCAGGTAAATCAAAGTCTGAAAATAAATTGCGTGTTGCAGTTATGTTAGGTGGTTATAGTAGCGAACGACACATCTCGGTTGAAAGTGGACGTAATATTTTCGAGAAACTTGCCAGTTCTACTAAGTACTTGCCTTTTCCTGTTTTTGTAAGTGGTAACCGACAAAAGCATCACTTGCATATCATTCCAATAAACGTAATGCTGAAAGATAATGCAGATGATATACTTGAGAAGGTGAATAACTATATTCATCATCCGGTTATTGATAACACCATAATCAGGTTACAAAATATTACGCAAACTTTTTCGTCAAACGAAAATTTAACTGCTCCCTATGAGATAAGTTATGCCGATTTAAAAAATAAAGCAGATGCTGTATTTATAGCTTTACATGGCCGCCCGGGAGAAGATGGGCAGGTGCAAGCTGAGCTAAATAAAATTAACTTACCATATAATGGTAGTGATGTTCATTCTTCGCAAACTACTATCAATAAATTTGAAACAAACGAGATTCTCTTACATGCAGGATTGCATGCAGCTAAACATAAGATGTTCTATAAAAGGACTATGCTGAAAATGCTGTGACATTTATAAATAACCTGGTCGAAGAATTTCCGTTGCCTTTAATTGCAAAACCTGTTGATGATGGCTGCTCATCTGCTGTTAAACTAATTTCGCGTAAAGAGCAATTGAGTGCGTATTTAACCATGTTATTTAGAAATAGGGAAGAGGATTGGGATGAAGAGGCAGCACGCATATTGAAATTAAAACCAAAAGAAGAATTTCCGGTCAAAGAAGCAGTGCTTATCGAGAGTTTAATTGTAGCAGGAAATTGCGATCATTTTCTGGAGATTACCGGTGGAATGCTCATGCACATTGATGCAAATGGAAAAAAACAATTTACCATTTTTGAAGCAAGTGAGGCATTAAGCGAAGGCGAAGTGCTATCTCTCGAAGAAAAGTTCTTAGCAGGGCAGGGGCAAAACATTACACCGGCCCGATATGCGAAAGATAAAGAAGTTAATGCCCGCATTAGCATGAAGGTAAAGGAAGAATTTCGCAAAGCGGCTGAATTGCTCATGGTTGAAGGCTATTGCCGCATCGATGCTTTTGTGCGAATTAAATATCCTGATATAGTGGAAGTTTTATTTATAGAAGTAAATTCCTTACCGGGTATGACTCCTGCAACTTGTATATTTCATCAGGCTGCCATCGAGAATTATAAACCTTATGAATTTATTGATAAGATACTTGAAGTTGGTGAAAAGCGAATGGCTTTAAGTCACAACTGACATGGTTTTAGTAACTGAATATTATTTACTATTTTAATATTTCCAGTTGCTTGCGAATAGCCTTGTTTCCATATTCAATTATTAGGTGATAGGTGCCGTTTGAATATTCCCCTAACAAAATGCGATGTAGCAATTTCTTACTTTTCTTTTCTTTCAATTGATTTAATACAATAGCACCTTTGTTGTCTACCATCGTTATTGTCACAGTTCCTATATACGCATCTTCAAAAATAACCGCTACATCATCTGCAGCAGGATTTGGCATTAGCGTTATCGAACTGCCATTTACCGTTTCACTTATGGATGTATAGACAAATGTGTTGCTCGGTGCCTGACATCCAAGCGAATCAGTAATAATAACAAAATAGTTACCTGGTTGTGCAGCAGTTATACATTGTTGAGTTGCATTAGGAATTACATTTCCATTAAAAAACCATTGATAGCCATAGGCAAGACTGCTACATATATTGGTACCGTTAATGGTTAGGGTAGGAGCAGGAGGCAGGGGAGCAACCGTCACGTTATAGGAGTTAGTGCTTTGTCCGTTAGCATTGGTTGCAGTAAGCGAAATTGCGAAAGTTCCATAATTGGGAAAATAAATGCCTGAAGGATTTTGTAGTGTGCTACTTGAAGGTGCTGCACCGGTAAAAGTCCAGTTCCACGCTGAAGGATTACCTTGCGAGTTATCAAAAAAATCGATACTTCCTTTTTCGCACAAAATGGTATCGCTGCTGCTAAAGGCCGCCACCGGTAATGCGCCTTGCGTAACACAAGGTGGTATAATACAGGATGCGTTTAGTTCAAACATCCACACATCGTTTACTGCTTGTATGTTTCCGGTAACGCTACCACCATACATATAATACCGACCGAGGGTATCCAGAAATCCAACGCCACCTGCGCGGCCTTGCGGTTTATTGTTAGCATTAGGCACACCTTTAATACCATAATTAGCGCCTTGATTTATTTGCTGATTGCCATGCAACAACCGCCATTCATTTAGCGAAGCTATATATACCCACATATCAGAGTAAAAGCCTCCCAGTTTAATTCCTCCATAATTATAGATGTTGCCACAAGCATCGTTTGCTATTGCTTTATTTTCGAAACGTCCTCCCGGATTACCGGTACCACCAACCTGACAAAAAGGAACTGAGTAGTTACCGTTGTTGTTGCTATTGCTGCTGCCTCTGGCCCACATCCATTCATTGGTTGCTGGTGTAAATTGCCAAACATCATTGTACACTTCAATGGTACCGTTATCAGAATGTTTTCCACCATAAATGCGAAATGAACCATTTTGATCGCGGCTGCTTGCATAACACCATCGTGATGGTGGATCGTTATTTATAGATGCTACTCCTAAGGTTCCAAAGTTTCCATACACATCGCTCACACTTGAACCATGCATCCACGTCCATTCATCAGTGTTCCGATTGTAATGCCATAGGTCGTTATAGTTGGGAGAACTAACAACGGTGTTGTAAGTCTGACCACCAAAAAGCCATAAGTCATTATTTAAATCAACAAAGGAACTGTTGCATTCAAGTCGGTTACCAGGATTATTACTTGGGCTTGGAACACCCATTATACCATAGTCCGGAGTTGCACTTCCAAATAGATTACTGCCACTTACCCATGTCCAGAGTCCTGTTGCTGGATTGTACATCCAAAGGTCGGCACACCATCCTCCAAATAAAAAATCAAGACCACCAAAAACCCAAAACATGCCATTGTTATCAACCCATGTAGGTGGGCAATAGGTGCGAGCACCGGGCGAATTGGTTGATGCCGCAACTCCCTTAGTGCCATAATCTGGAAGCAAACTAAACGACTTTACCATTTTCCATTGATTTATATATGGATTATAACACCACATTTCGGCAAACTCTACTTTGCCTGGATTTTGATGATAGCCTCCATATATCCAAAGCCACCCGTTGGCATCGCGCCAATAGATGGGCTCGTAAAGTGATGGTGGTTCATTGGCCGGATCAAAAGCATTTGGAACAGCATTAGTACCCGATAAGTTTACTGTGGTGCTGCCATGCACCCACGTCCACATTCCTTGTTGGCCGTTGGCAACAAGGTATATAGTGTTCGTTACAAAAAATAAAATGATAAGCCTGATTATAAAATTCATGCGGTAGAGTTTTGATAGCTGTAAATATAATAATTGGCTCCAACTTGGTTTAAGATATTTTTAGATAAAGGCAATGAATAATAGTGGAAAAAGATGTTTGAGAGTGGTTCTTAAAAATAGCATTGATATTTTTATTATCAATGCTATCTTCTTAAAAAAAGAGAATCCCACTGCATTGAGCAATGGGATTTCCTTTAATGAATCAAATAATTCTTTATTCTACTATAAGCATCTTTTGAGTCAACTTACCTGCTTCGGTAGACATGGTATAATAATAAATACCTGCCTGTAATGACTTGCAATTAACCTGTATAGTATTAATGCCTTCGCCATAGAAGCTAGTTTCTGGCGATAATACTTGCTTACCTAACACATCAGTAAATTCAAAAGTAACTTCTCCGGCTTTAGGTATAACAAAATCAATAGAGGTGAAATCATTGGCCGGATTTGGTTTGTTTTGATATAAGAACATGTAGTTGTTTGAATTGTCTTCAAGCGAAACAATTGTACAAGGACCTTGTAGTTCTTCGAAACAGAAATCATCTATAGCCCAACCTTCGCTGCTTACGGTTATATCACTTCCAAAACGGAAACGCAACATTAATCCACCAGTAAACCATGATGGGAATTCGCGACTTGACTCTATCCAACCATTACTGTTTCCTGTCCATCCCGGAGTAGGTGGAGGCCCGCCAAATGCAGTAATAAAGTATGAATTAAACCAGTTAGGATCAATATGCAATCCAAGAGCTTTCCAAGTAACACCGCTATCGGCAGAGTATTCCAGCGTACCACCATCTTGCCATTGCTCAGTATAGAAGTTATGCCAGAATTTAACCTTATAGCATTTTCCTCCTTGTACGTTTAGTACCGGTGCAAACAGGGCACTTGAATCGGGAGAATTGTAATTGCCACTTAATTTGGTTACCCAAGCTTTTACACCTGAGTGTGTGCCAGCTACATTAGGTTTGGCAGGATTTCCTAATTGCCATGACGTTGGCGATGCATAGGTATAGGCATTTAATTGAGGCCAGAGTGGACCGCTTTCGAAATCATTGCAATAAGGATAAACCGAGGTGCTATCAAACACTGTGTATATACTACAAGTAGTATCATCCAGGTTATTTAAATCGTTTTGTCCATTGGGCAAACTGGTGTACATGCATAATGTATGAGCTCCGGGCGAAGCATTGGGCCACGGTAAACTGAATACATGCCATGCACTGCTATCAAGTTTCAAAGGATTTACAAAGTGCACCGAATCGGTAACAATCAGATTTCCATCAACAGATAAAGTGGCAAAGCAATAATTAAGTTTTGTTGTTCCTTTATTAGTAATGCGTCCTTTAATATACTGTGTGCCTGGTACCAAAATATTATTGTTGGGCTTAATACTTGTTGATGCAGCCGATACCTGAATCGGTACATACAATTGAAAATCATCTACTGAAAAACCATCGAGATTAACCGCCCCATCTGCAGTAAATGGTATTCTGAACTGCACAGGATTTGGCGAATAATCAAGCATAGTTAAAGAGGGGCTTGTAGCCAATTTCCAACCACCGCTATTTCCTGCCCAACCTGGTTTATTGCTGCTAAACAAGGAACTAAAATTATACCAGTTGGTTCCCTGACCCATTGCGCCCGCGGTAATCCATAAGGTGCCATTAGTTGTATAATCTACACGACAACCATCCCAACTTCCTTCTGTATTGTAATTAATCCACATTCTGATTTCTGCTTGTGCCGCATTATTGAAATCAAAATAGGGGGATATTAAGTAACACTCTGCATTTGACTGATAACCTGAGTTTAAGTTAACATCCCAACTGTTAGGTGCTGAATGCGATGAGTTAGTCAATCCAAAGTTTGGTGTACCTAACTCCCATTTAGTTGCAGGGTTAACGTTTGATGTAGTCCAATAGTTATTACCACCATCAAAGTCATCAGTATAGGTTGGTATTAAAGTAGGTATACCAACAATGTTTTTACAAATAGTATCGTTTAATGGATCGCCATCATTAGCAACTCCAGTATAAGCGCAAAGAGAGTTTTGTCCTATAGGTAAGGTGATAGTTCCATTTAATACTACTGAGGTTGTTGCATTTGGATTCAAATTTCCTTGCCAGGTAGTTACCACCAAATTTCCAAGAAAATCATATGTGATAGGCACACTCGTAAGAATACTTGAACCATAATTTCTCAAGGTTACTGTAACACCAACAGATGTGTTAGCAGGAGCACCACTTGCAGGCTGATCAATGGATTCTAATCCTGCATCGATAGGAGGAGGAACACGTAAACAGAAGTCGTCAAACGAGAAGCCATCTTCACCAAATCCAACAAAATTATCGGAAGTAAATACAAATCTGAATTGAATGTTAGGTGTGTTATTAAATGCACTCATGTTCCATTCTGATTTTATCCATCCACCTGACGTTCCATCCCAACCGGCCTGAAAACTACTATTAAGAAAAGTTTGATTGTACCAGTTAACACCATTGCCAAAGGTTCCTAAAATATTCCATGTAGCACCTCCATTAATAGTGTAATCGATACGAGTACCATCCGAAAACTGCTGCGAGTTGCGATTTTGCCAAAATTGTAGCGTTGCATTTTGCGAAGTACTCATATCAAAAAACGGTGATAATAAGTATGCCGTGTCACCCTGACCATAGCTAGAGTTAAGATTTACATCCCATGCATTTGGTGGCGAATGTGCAGAGTTTGTTTGCCCAAAGTTTGGACTTCCTAATTCCCATGCCGTAGTTGATTGGGTAATAGGTAACCATTCGCTTACACCATCAAAATTATCGCAGTAAGTAGGAGTAAAGGTTGATAGTCCGGTAATTGGTTTGCAAATGGTATCGTTGGTTTTATCCATATCAATTGAAAGGGCAGTATATGCACATAATGGATTGGTGCCCACAACCACCGTTGAATTTGGTAACAAAGTTACCGAAGCAGTTTGATTTGGTGCTAAGGTGCCTGTCCAGGTTACATTGGGGTTGGTAACTCCATTGTATGAGTAACCAACATCTATACTTGTTTGGGTGTTGGTACCCACATTCTTAATTATAACTTCAACCGGGCTAATATTGCCAATAGGAGCAAATGTTCCAGGTTGGTCAATTCTTATTACGGCAACATCATCTGGTAAAGGTTGCTTAAAACAAAAATCATCAATAGAGTAGCCATCTAGGTTAACCGCTCCATCAGATGTAAAGCAATATCTGATTTGTAATGCTGGTGTACCATTAAATTGATTCATGTTGTAGGTACTGTAAACCCATCCACCTGAGTTACCATCCCAGCCGGGTAATCCGCTACTAATTAAAGAACTGATGGTATACCAGTTTGTCGCGTTTGGATCACCCACAGTTCCTAGTACAAGCCATGTTGTACCGCCATCGGTGGTATAATCTATACGAGTTCCATCCCAATTTGATTCACAATTGCGATTGTGCCAAAAACCAATTTCACCATTTACTGCTAGTGTCATATCAAAGAATGGACTTACAAGATATGTTTCAGAATTAGACCCATATCCCGAATTTAAATCAACATCCCAGGCATTAGGAGGCGAATGAGCCGAATTGGTAGAGCCAAAATTAGGTGTTCCCAATTCCCACACAGATGGACCATTCGGACTTGGAATAGCTGTCCAAAAATTATTGCCATCAAAATTATCGCAGTAGGTAAGAAGCACGGTAGGTACTCCGGTTACATCCTTACACAAGGTGTCGTTAAATGATTTGCCGTCATTTGCAATGGTAGGCCAAGCACAAAAATTAACTGTACCAGAATTGACAGTATAATTACCGCAGTTAACTAAAACAGAGTCGTTGGGTTGCACAGGGCTACCACTATAATTAAATGGACCAACCGGAGCTCCACCATCACTATAGAACACATCAAAGGCGCTAACTGCTTGTAAGCCTTTGTTTACTATCCAAACATCTACTGGAACAATATTACCGGCAGGCACTGCACCGGGAGGGCTTTCTATACGCAAAGTTGCCAGGTCTATATCAGGTGGGAGCTTTAAGCAAAAATTGTCGATGCTCACCCCATCGCTGGTAAATGATTGAAACTGGTCAGAGGTAAAAACAAAGCGAATGCGAACCGGATTAAATTGATTCTGAAGATTGGATTCGGTAAGCACACGTTGCACATGTTTCCAGCCTCCACTGTTACCATTCCATGCCGGACAATTACAAGAGCCCATCCAGTTGTCATACCAATTGACTTCGGTGCCATTTAATTGAAAATCTTGCCAGGTAGTGCCGTTATCAATTGAATATTGAATGCGTGTTCCATCAGCAAAACTTTCCGTATTGTAATTAATCCAAAAGTCTAATTCGGCATTGAATGCTCCACCAAAATTAAATACCGGACTAACAAGGTACGCTTCTGTGCCAATTGTATAGGCATTTGTAAGATCAATATCCCATGAATTGGGTGCAGAGTAAGAACTATTTGTTGCTCCAAATGCAGGTGTGCCTAATTCCCAGCTAGAGCCGGTAATGGTGCTGTCTGTCCAAAGGCTATCAATATCAAAGTTATCACAATAAGGAAATATGATTCCCGCTTTGGTGCGGAAGCAGGTATAATCTGTAATAGTTGGTCCAGGCCAGTAAGCAAAGTTGCCACCGCATACTGTAAAGTCAATTGCTTCAATGCTATAACAAACAGTATCGCCTATATTTACTGCAGGTATGGAACCTCCATAAATATTTCCTCCTTGATTAATCATACTAACCGTTGTGGGTGCACCTCCATTAATAGTATAATTTAAATTCACAGCAAGTATCCCGCTTTGGTCAGTAACATCTGCTGTTACATTAAATGGCCCAGCATTATAAACTACCGGAGGGTAAATAGTAATTGGCACTATTACCGGAGGAATTAATTCGCAAGGAGCGGCTTGTATGCATATATCGTCAAGCACCCAACCGTAACGACCATTCATACCGTTATTAGTTTTGTCTTTTACATTGAAACGGACTAATGCAGCCGAGCTATTGCCAACAAGTGCACTAATATCAAATTCTTCGTATTTCCACCAGGTGTTGTCTGGTGTTGTAGATTGACCTGGTAGCCAGGTACTATAACTGGCCTCTGTAAATTTATTGCCAGTACCAAAATTTCCACTACTTCCAAGATACTCGGCAACAGTTAAGCGCGTCCATGTTAGTCCATTATCTGCCGAAACTTCAACAATAGCATCATCAAAAAATTCAATTTTGCAAATGTGCCAAAAACGAAGTTTTACGAATGTTAATCCTGAAAGGTCAACAGCGTTAGTCGACAAGGTTGCTGAGTCAGCAGCTACATAAGTGCCATGAAAACTGTGGGCTCCACCATTAAATAACAAAGTATTGTCGACCCATGTAGGCTTAATTACTGTGGTACTGTCATTGATTTCAAAATCTTCGGTAAGCACGCAGCCCTGTGCTTGGGTTTTCATTGCATAGATGGTTATCAATGCGATCACCAGTAAAATTTTTTTCATAATTTGTATTTTGTTTTTTTATCTATAGGAAATACGAGTGTCAAAGTAAAAATATTTATTAGTTAAAAAGAAATATTTTCAAAATAAAATAAAAATCAACAACCTGTTGATATCATAAGAACACGCTAAAATGTACCAATATTTTTCACTGCATAACAATCTTGTTTAATATTAGTCAACGAATGTTAAGCGGTACAGAGTTTTATTTTATACATTTACCATCTCTATTCTATAAATAATATTGTTTTGATAAAGGATTATACGCTAATTATTGGCGCCAGCACTAACCCAGAAAGGTATAGTTATAAAGCATTGCAATTGCTTACTAAGTTTAAGTATAAGGTTATTGCCGTAGGCGCTAGAGAGGGCACAGTATTTGACTGCAAAATAAATACCGACATTCCAGATGACTATCCGGTTGACACGGTTACCTTATACATTAATGCAAAATTGCAAGAGAATTATTATGACAAGATAATTTCATTAAAACCACGCAGAGTAATTTTTAATCCGGGCACCGAGAATTCCTTTTTTCAAAATATGCTTAGTCAAAACAATATAGGATATCTGGAGGCTTGTACCATAGTCATGTTAATGACAGGGCAATATTAATTGTCTAATTTTAACGGGTAAAAATTAAGAAGACTGCATGAAGCAGGCTTTATGGTGAACTACGTTATTTTTTGTTAAGCTACTGTAACTTCTTTACAAAGGTAAACATCTTGAATAGCATTTAGCATTGCAATCCCTTCTGAAAATGGTTTTTGAAATGCTTTTCGTCCGCTTATTAATCCTTGCCCACCAGCTCTTTTATTAATAACTGCGGTAGTTACGGCTTCGGCCATATCAGTGGCCCCTTTACTTTCGCCCCCCGAATTAATTAAGCCGATACGGCCCATATAACAATTGGCAACCTGATAGCGGCACAAATCTATTGGATGGTCTGTTGTAAGTTTATCATAAACGTCCTTATGTGTTTTTCCAAACTGAATGGCGTTATAACCTCCGTTGTTAGTAGGTAGCTTTTGCTTAATAATATCAGCCTGGATAGTAACACCCAAGTGATTAGCTTGCGAAGTCAAGTCAGCAGAGGTATGGTAATCAACACCATCTTTCTTGAAAGCTGAGTTTCGCGTATAGCACCATAATATAGTTGCAAGCCCTAATGAATGAGCTTCTTCAAATGCTGCAGCTACTTCAACAATTTGCCTTGCCGACTCGTCACTTCCAAAATAAATAGTTGCACCAACAGCTGCTGCACCCATATTGTAAGCATCGCGAACGGTACCAAACATGATTTGGTCGAAACGATTTGGATAAGAAAGAAATTCGTTATGATTGATTTTAACTATAAACGGAATTTTGTGTGCATATTTTCGAGATACTGAAGCCAATACACCATAGGTAGAAGCCACTGCATTGCATCCACCCTCTAAGGCGAGCTTTACAATATTTTCAGGATCGAAAAACATGGGATTTGGAGCAAAAGAGGCTCCAGCACTGTGTTCTATCCCCTGATCTACCGGCAATATGCTAACGTAACCGCTATTAGCAAGTCGTCCTGTACCATAAATTGATTGTAAATTGCGAAGCACATTAGCATGGCGATTACTATGAATAAACATGCGGTCAACAAAATCAGGGCCTGCTATATGTATATTAGATTTGTCTATAGTTTTGCACGTATGCAATAAAAGGTTTTCGGCTTGATTGCCCAACAATTCGGTAATTTTTGTGATTGACATTTGTTCCAGTTTTTTTTGCGGTGCGAAAATAGAAAAAGTTTTACGTGTATGGTGTCGTTAAGTTGTTTAGTATATATTGGCCATGCTTTATATTAATGAGGTGATGTATACATAGCATTAAAAGAATACCTGCACTTCCGAAAGTTTATCGATTCGCAGCTCATTGTAGTTTTCACCCAAATTGTTATTAAATCTATCGATTAGGTAGAATGTGTTGATAAATTTATTTTACCTTCGCGCAAAATTTTCGGATAATTGCCTCTCTATTTAAGGCCGTTAACCAACCATTTCTTTTAATTAGTCATATGGCGCAAAGTACCAACATTGTTCAGCATAATTATAAAATTACGAAAGCCGACCGCTTGCAGTTACTAAAGCAAAGGCCATGTGTTTTATGGTTTACAGGATTAAGCGGCAGTGGCAAATCTTCTTTGGCCGATGCGCTGGAGTCGCGTTTGCATACTAATGGTTATAAGACCTATTTGTTAGATGGCGATAACATTCGTTTTGGCTTAAATAAGAATTTAGATTTTAGTGATGAAGGTAGAAAGGAGAACATTAGAAGAATAGGAGAGGTGTCAAAACTTTTTACCGATGCCGGGCTGATTGTGCTAACCGCATTTGTGTCGCCATTTAAAGATGACAGGCAAATGGTGAGGGAGCTATTACCACCTGGTGATTTTATCGAAATTTTTGTGAACACTCCCATCGAAATATGTGAGCAGCGCGATGTAAAAGGATTATATAAAAAGGCTAGAGCAGGGGAGATAAAAGATTTTACCGGAATAAGTTCACCTTATGAAGCTCCCGAAAATGCTGAGGTAGAAATAAAAACACACAATCGTTCAATTGATTCTTGTGTTGATGAATTAATGGACGCTATAAAGACAATAATTAATTAATAATATATTTTTTTAAAAATGGTCAATTATAATTTAGATCAATTGAATGAGTTAGAATCGGAATCGATTTACATCATTCGCGAGGCAGCCGCTCAGTTTGAGCGACCAGCCTTATTATTCTCAGGTGGTAAGGATTCAATTGTAATGAGTTGGATGGCGCGCAAAGCATTTTATCCGGCTCCTATTCCTTTTCCATTAGTGCATGTTGATACGGGGCACAATTTTCCTGAAGCCATTGAGTATCGCGACATGTATATGAAGCTCATCAATGCCAACCTCATTGTTGGATTGGTTCAGGATTCAATAAATCAAGGAAAAGTAAAGGAAGAAAAAGGACCTCGGGCATCGCGTAACGCGTTGCAAACGGTTACCTTGCTTGATACCGTTGCAGCGCACAAGTTCAATGCTTTGATGGGAGGTGCCCGCAGAGATGAAGAGAAGGCGCGTGCCAAGGAGCGTATTTTTTCGCATCGTGACGAGTTCGGACAATGGGATCCTAAAAATCAACGCCCGGAACTTTGGATGTTATTAAATGGTAAGCATTCAATAGGTGAACATTTTAGGGTGTTTCCTATAAGTAATTGGACCGAAATGGATGTTTGGATGTATATTAAAAAAGAAAATATTCCTATACCAAGTATCTATTTTTCGCATGAGCGCGAAGTGTTTGAGCGCGATGGAATGGTACTTTCTACTGCACCATTCATTCCGCAGATTGAAGGCGAAAAACCAGAAAAGAGAATAGTTCGTTACCGTACCGTAGGCGATATGACTTGCACAGGTGCCGTTTATTCTAGTGCAAGCACCATAGATGATATTATTGCTGAAGTAACCGTAGCGAGAACTACAGAGCGCGGCACACGTGCCGATGATAAACGTACCGAAGCAGCAATGGAAGACCGTAAGAAGGCAGGTTATTTTTAGAACTCAGTCATTGTTTACTATAACCTTATACGTTTAAAGATTAATAAATTAAAATTTCATACTAAAGAATAAAAAAGATTAAAATGGAACTACTCCGATTTACCACAGCAGGAAGCGTTGATGATGGAAAGAGCACATTGATAGGACGCCTGCTATACGATTCAAAATCTATTTTTGAAGATCAACTAGAAGCACTTGAAGAAAGCAGTAAGCGCAGGGGTCATGCTGATGTTGACTTGTCGCTATTAACTGATGGGTTGCGTGCAGAGCGAGAGCAAGGCATCACGATTGATGTAGCGTACCGATATTTCGCTACGCCAAAACGCAAGTTTATAATTGCCGACACCCCAGGGCACATACAATACACCCGAAACATGGTAACAGGGGCTTCTACTGCTAACCTGGCGCTTATATTAGTGGATGCCCGTCATGGCATAATTGAGCAAACCAACAGGCACTCATTTATTGCTTCCTTATTAAATATTTCACACTTGGTGGTATGTATTAATAAAATGGACCTAGTAGATTATAATGAGGATGCATTCAACAAAATTGTAGAGGATTATAAAGTACTTGCATCGAAGTTAGATGTCAAGGATGTTAACTTTATTCCAATAAGTGCATTGAAAGGAGATAATGTGGTTGACCGCTCTGAAAAAATGAAATGGTACCAAGGTCCAACACTTATGTATTTACTTGAGCATATCCATATCAGCAGCGATATTAATCATATAGATTGTCGTTTTCCGGTACAATACGTAATCCGACCTCGCGAAGATAAGTGGCATGATTACCGTGGCTATGCCGGCCGCATTGCCAGCGGAATATTTCGCAAGGGTGATAAGGTGTCAGTGCTACCTAGCGGCTTCAAGTCTACAATCAAGTCTATTGATCTGTTTGATAAGTCATTGGATGAAGGATTTGCCCCACAATCAGTAAGCATAACACTTGAGGATGATATAGACATTAGCAGAGGGGATATGATCGTACGTGAAAATAATATTCCTAATTCAGGCCAGGATATTGAAATGATGATGTGTTGGTTTAGCGAAACTCCGATGCAACTGAATGGGAAGTACACAGTAAGACATACTTCACGCGAAACAAAATGCATAATAAAAGAAGTGCGTTATCGTGTTGATGTAAACACCTACAATCGTAACGAAGATGATAAGAGTATAGGGATGAATGATATATGCCGCATCAATCTGCGCACACAACTTCCTTTGTTTTACGATAGCTATCGCAAAAATCGCCTTACAGGAAGCGTCATCTTGATAGACGAAGCAACAAATAACACGGTGGCTGCGGGAATGATTATTTAATCTTTCCTTGTTACGGTGATGATATACGTCCCTTGCATTTTGCAATGTAAGGGATTTTTTATTTACTAAATTTTGAACTGCCTGCAGGGTTGGCAATTAGGTAATATTAAATTCTTTTCTGAAGGACTTCATTACACGGCTAGCAAATATAAATTCATCGAGTTCTTTGTTTTTTTCCTGAATGATTTTTGCAAAAGGTCCTTCGCACCATTTTTTTCCTTTGTGCAGAAACACAATGTGCTCACCCATTTCGGCAACACTATTCATATCATGGGTATTTATTACTGTGGTCATATTGTATTCTTTAGTAATTTCATGAATCAATGCATCAATTACCAGCGAAGTATAGGGGTCGAGGCCGGAGTTTGGCTCATCGCAAAAGAGGTACTTAGGATTGGTAGCAATGGCTCGAGCAATAGCAACACGTTTTTTCATGCCTCCACTAATTTCGCTTGGGAATAAATTATTTGCATTGTCAAGATTAACACGCTTCAAGCAAAATTGGCGCGGTCTCTACGCTCACTTAATGATTGTTCGGTAAGCATGTTTAGCGGAAACATTACATTTTGTTCTACCGTTAAAGAGTCGAATAAGGCACCACTTTGAAACACCATACCAATGTCTTGTCGTAAATCTTTGCGCCCATCTTTGTCAAGCTTTACAAAGTCACGATTATCGTAAATTATAGTTCCTGAATCTGGTTCAAACAAGCCTATTAACGATTTCATCAATACGGTTTTACCGGAACCACTAGTGCCAATTATCAGGTTTATTTTTCCAGGCTCGAATACACAACTTATGTCAAACAAAATTTGTTTTTGCCCGAATGATTTAGAAATATTTTTTACTTCTATCATGTAAGCAATAATTGAGTTAGTATATAATCGAAAACCAGAATTAAAATATTGCTGTACACCACTGCCTTGGTAGATGATTTACCAACTTCTAACGCACCACCGTTTGTATAATATCCATGATAAGAACTTACGGTGGTAATAATATAAGCAAAAGTGAGGGTTTTAATCATTGCGAAGGTCACATTAAACATAAGAAATTGATCCTGTAAACCCTTTAAAAAGTCGGGAGATGGACAAGTGCCGGTGGCATCGCCAGCAAACCAACCTCCTAATATTCCAAGAAACATACTAATCAAAACTACAAAGGGCAGAATAAACATACCTGCAATTAATTTGGGTAGCACCAGGTAAGTAGCACTATTTATTCCCATTATTTCTAAGGCATCAATTTGCTCAGTTACCCTCATAGTGCCTATTTCAGAGGCAATACTCGATCCTATTTTTCCTGCCAGTACCATCATTATTACGGTGGGCGCAAATTCCAGTATCACACTATCGCGTGTTACTATACCAATGGCTGATAGTGGAACCATAGGATTTACCAGATTGTACGAAGTTTGAATGGTAATTACTGCACCCATAAAAATTGAATTGATGGCAACTATAGGTAGCGAATCCACTCCGATACTTTCCAGTTCACGAAGTATTTGTTGCCAATAGACACTAAACTTTTCAGGCTTGCCTATCAAGTCTTTCATAAAAATCCAGTAACGGCCAATTTCAAAAATATGATGCATACTACTTATACTTTCTTAGTTGATGACCTTGAAACCAGTATACGGATGCAGTACTTCGGGGATGTTGATGCCCTCAGGTAGTTGATTGTTTTCTAACAATGCAGCCACAATGCGTGGCAATGCGAGTGCGCTTCCGTTTAAGGTATGTACCAGTTTTGTTTTGCCATCGGTATCCTTAAATCTGCATTTCATTCGGTTCGCCTGGAAACTTTCAAAATTACTAACGCTGCTTACTTCCAACCAGCGCTTTTGTGCAGCACTATACACTTCAAAGTCATAAGTTAGGGCAGAGGCAAAGCTCATATCGCCACCACATAATCTTAGTATACGAAAAGGTAATTGCAATGCAACTAGTAAACCGGTTACATAATCCTTCATGGTTTCGAGCGTGTCGTACGAATTATCAGGATGTGCAATTTGCACAATTTCAACTTTATCAAACTGATGTAGTCTGTTTAATCCTCTTACATCTTTTCCATAAGAACCGGCTTCGCGTCTGAAGCAAGGCGTGTAGCCAGTTAGCTGGATTGGAAGTTGATCGGCTTTTACCATTACATCTCGATACATGTTAGTTACTGGCACCTCAGCAGTTGGTATCAGGTATAAGTCATCTATGCCTATGTGATACATTTGCCCTTCTTTATCGGGCAATTGACCGGTTCCAAAACCTGAATCTGAATTAATTACTATGGGAGGTTGTACTTCCCTGTATCCTGCATTGGTTGCATTATCTAAAAAGAAATTAATAAGTGCACGTTGCAGCCTTGCACCTTTGCCTTTATAAAAAGGGAATCCGGCACCGGCAACCTTATTGCCCATTTCAAAATCAATTAGATCATATTTGGTTGCCAACTCCCAGTGCGGCAATGCCTTTGGGGCTAGCTCAGGTAGTATGGAGATGCTTGAAAATATGGTTTCGTTTTCTTCGGCAGTACGGCCATCAGGAACCTGACTCGAAGGTGCGTTAGGTATTGTTACCAATATCGATTCTATTTCTTTTTCAACACTCTGCATTTGAGCAAGAAATTCATCCGATTGAGATTTCAACAAGGCAACTTCATTTTTAATTTTGGCTATCTCTTCCTGATCTCCCGATTTCATGAGGGCGCCAATTTTTGCAGGCATCTGTTTTTGTTGCGCAAGTCTGTCGTCTGCTTTTTTTTGCAGCACTTTGCGTTCATCATCAAGCAAAATAATTTTTGCAATCAACGTATCTGCGTCTTTTACATATTTTTTTTGCAATCGCTGAATATACTCGCCAGTGCGTTCTCTTAAGTTTTGTATTACTAACATTGCTTATCCTATCCCTTTTGTGCAAAGGTATATATTGATAAAGCATTTACAAGCCTGGCAGAAACAAACTTCCTAAGTTATGTAGCCTGTTTGCAAACTGTATTATTTATTAGTTGGAATTTTGCTTGTCAATTTCAAATTATAGCCCTCGCGTCATTAAAAATCTAAAAGGCATTTAATCTAAACCTTAATTATGCATATTAAATTTGCTATGAGTTTTGTTGTCATTGTTACATCGGAACAAATCTTTCGCTGGGTAACCTTTTATTCATATTTGTAACCATCACCCTATACATTCGGATTGCTACATTGTTCAAAATGATGATTGAAAAAAATAAATCGCATCCATTAGTTAACATAATTATTACAATCAGCTACGGCTATTTTTTGCAAAAAAAAAGGCGGCTTTTTTAAAAGCCGCCAGGTATGTGGTCATCTTTGCCTATTGTTGCACCAGTTCAAGTTTTGGTGCTGCATCCATTATTTCTTTGCTTGCAAGCGAAGCGTATTGTTCAAAGTTTTTCAAAAACAAAGTGGCTAGTTCTGTTGCCTTGCTATCATAAGCTGATTTATCAGCCCAGGTTTGGCGTGGGTTTAATATCTCTGCTGGAACATTTGGACATTCGGTTGGATATTGTAAACCAAACACTGGCAAGGTTTCAAATTTTACTTTTTTAAGTTCGCCATTCATTGCTGCAGTTATCATAGCACGTGTATAACTTAGCTTCATGCGGGAGCCCACTCCATAACGGCCTCCGCTCCAGCCTGTATTTACAAGCCATACATTAACATCTCCTTTGGCAAGCTTTTTACCTAATAATTCGGCATACTTTGCAGGATGTAAGGGAAGGAATGCTTTTCCAAAACAAGCAGAGAAGGTTGCTGTTGGTTCATTTACGCCAACTTCGGTACCGGCAACTTTAGCGGTGTAACCACTAATGAAGTGATACATAGCTTGTCCTACCGTTAATCTGGAAATAGGAGGCAATACACCAAAAGCATCGCATGTAAGAAAGAACACATTAGTTGGAGAGCTACCAATACTTGGTTCTACAGCATTATCGATATAATTAATAGGGTAGGCTACACGAGTATTTTCAGTTTTTGTGATATTGTCATAGTCAACAATGCTTGTGCCTTCTATAAATTCAATATTCTCAAGTAATGCACCAAACTTAATGGCACTAAAAATCTGGGGCTCTTTTTCTTTACTTAGGTTCACACATTTTGCATAGCAGCCTCCTTCAAAGTTGAATACTGAATCGTCTGACCAACCATGCTCATCATCGCCAATTAATCCACGATTAGGGTCAGCACTTAATGTAGTCTTGCCGGTACCGCTTAAGCCAAAAAATAGCGCTGTATCTTTATTTGCGCCAATATTTGCACTACAGTGCATGCTAAGTACATTTTTGTGATGTGGCAAAATGTAATTTAAGACCGTGAAAATTCCTTTTTTTATTTCGCCTGTATAGCCTGTTCCGCCAATAAGAATCATCTTCTTGGTGAAGTTGATTACGGCAAAGTTATGTTGCCTTGTGCCATCAACTGCTGGATCGGCTTTAAATCCCGGAGCATTAATAATATTCCATTCAGGGACAAAGTTTTGCAGTTCAGTGCTTGTGGGTCTTAGGAATAGATTATTTACAAATAAATTATGCCAGGGTAATTCGGTAACTACACGCACATTGAGCTTAAAGCCGGGGTCAGCGCATGCATAAGCATCGCGCACATAAACATCCTTTCCTTGTAAATAGGCTGTAATGCGTGTAAGCAAATGGTCAAATTTGGCTGGGTCAAATTTGATATTGATATCACCCCACCAAACACTGTTTTCAGTTTCGGCATCACAAACAATAAATTTATCTTTGGGAGAGCGGCCGGTAAATTCTCCTGTATCTACAGCTAAGGCACCGGTATCGGTCAATACTCCTTCACCACTAAGAATGGTCTCTTCTACAAGTTCAGCAGGCGACAAATTCCAATATGCTGCCGAAACACCTTTTAATCCAAGATTGGCAAGGCTTGCACCACTTGGTTTAATTCCAAATTCTGACATGATTTTTCGTTCTGTTAAGTTGTTTTATTTTGGGCGCAAATATAACGGTTCAATTAATAAAGGGGAACAGCGATTTTTTACTACTATTCAACAAATTCACCTTTAAAAATAGCGCATTATGTTCTTTTTTGGTTACCTCCGGATGTGAAGACACTTTGCATTTTCAGAAATCTGAACCAGTTTATTTCCGGCAAAGGAATCCTTCATCATAGCAGCCATTGAACTTTGTTCTTCCTTAGTCATTTCGGATAAACGGAAGAGGTAATCTACTTCGCCTTCGCGTCCCCATGGAACAGCTATGTACGGAATTGATTTTCCCAGTTGGCTGCGGTATTTGGTTAACATGTTTTCCATGGTCATAACCGCATTAGCATCAGTACCTTCACCTATGCTGATAAAAGAAACAATTAAAGGGTAAATCTCATCTGCGTTAGCAGCGGCAGTATCGTTCATTATTTTTGCAGGTTTTGTTTCAGTAACTTCTTGTTTAACAGCAGTTGAAGTTTCAACTGTTTTCTTCTTGCCATTACATGCATATAAAATTGAAATACTTAATATGGCAATGAACAGGATTTGAATTTGATTTTTTAGCATTTGCTTTTTTTTTTTTACAAGATAAGAAATTAATTTATTTGATAGATACCTTAATGTATTTTGAATGACCATCCTTTTTTAATAATAAAGAAGAGATTGGCTATTAGGCTGCTACCCATTATTTTTAAAATCAGCTATTGCTTTGCTTTTTAATAATAAGTAAGTCTGATTACATTGCTTATGTATTTGCTAAATCGCAAACACTGACGGCTGTAACCATACTCGTTATCATACCAAACATACAACGAGCAGCTTTTGCCATCTTTGCTAACGATTGTAGCGGGGCTGTCAACGATGCTAGATGCAGGGCAACCAACCAAATCGCTCGATACAAGCTCATTTGACTGAGAGTATTGAATTTGCTCTACTAAATTGCCTTCTAACGCGCCTTTAAGTAATATGGCATTAATGTCATCTTTGGTCATCACCTTATTAAGAGAAAGGTTTAATATAGCCAATGACACATTGGGAGTTGGCACTCGCACTGCGTTACCTGTTATTTTTCCTGCAAGCTGCGGCAAGGCCTTAGAAACGGCTTTATCTGCACCTGTTTCGGTAATAACCATATTAAGTGGGGCACTGCGGCCTCTGCGATATTTGCTATGATAGTTATCTAATAAATTCTGATCGTTTGTGTAGGAATGGATTGTCTCAATATGACCTTTTTCTATTCCAATTTCTTTGTCAATAACTGCCAATACAGGAACTATAGCATTAGTGGTACAAGAAGCCGCTGAGAAAATGGTTTCGTCTTTTGCACACATTTCCTGATTTACACCATATACTACATTTGGAATGTCGCCCTTGGCTGGAGCTGTTAATAATACTTGCGAAACACCTTTAGCCTTGAGATGCTTTGATAATCCTTCGCGGTCGCGTGCAATTCCGGTATTATCTATTAGTAGCGAATTGTTAATTCCATATGTTGAATAATCAATTTCTTCCGGACTCTTAGCACTAATCATATGTACGCGATGCCCATTAATTATTAAGGCTTTGTTCTCTAAATCAACAATCACGGTACCGGGAAATGGACCATGCACTGAATCGCTACGGAGCAAATCGGCACGTTTAATAATATCTTCATCGGTTTTGTCTCGTGTTACTATGGCTCTTAATCGCAACTGCTCACCTTTGCCTGCCTGCACTACAAGTTCGCGTGCCACTAATCGTCCAATCCGGCCAAAGCCATACAATACAACATCCTTTGGCACTAAGGCGCGCTTATCTTTTCCAATAAAATCTTTAAGTTTTGTCCCTACAAAATCTGTTGCAGACTTATGCTCGCTTTTTTCATTGAGCCACTCGCTACATAATTTCCCGATATCTATTCTAGAAGGAGCCAAATCAAGTTCTGTCAAAGCCTTAGTTACTTCAAGCGTATCGTATACTGAAATAGGCTTTTTTACAAAATCCTTGGCATATTGATGTAATGCAATGATTTCGCTTACACTGCGATCAACCATCTGATTGCGGAATATGATAAGTTCAACACTTTTATCATACCAAAGGTTTGAGCTGTGTAAAATTAATTCTGCTGTAGCTTTTTCAATTTTAATCCATTGATGCAGCTCATTTTCGTATCCTGCTGCAGAGTTATCGGCTAACATTTCACTCATTTTGTTATTTAATTTTGTTCTGGTTTTAAAATAAATTAAAGTGATTGCAAATATAGCTTCAAGTAATTAGGGTGATGCTGTATTTGCCTGATTTTATCGTAAGATTTACGGTCTGACGAGTTGAAGCTTTGCGCTTTTGCAAAATGCAAAAGCAAAAAAAGAAGCCCGCAATATAACGGGCTGATTATTTATCCTAAATAGGCTTTTAAGAGTTTGCTACGCGATTTATGACGCAGTCTGCGAATTGCCTTTTCCTTTATCTGACGAACACGTTCGCGGGTAAGATCAAATTTAGCACCTATTTCTTCTAGTGTCAATCCATGATTCATGCCGATGCCAAAAAATAACTTAATTACCTCGCGCTCACGCTCGGTAAGGGTGCTTAAGGAGCGATCAATTTCTTTTTGAAGCGATTCGTTCATCAGGAAATTATCGGCACGAGGGCTATCAACATTTTCCAAAACATCTATCAAACTATTGTCTTCACCTTGCACAAAAGGGGCATCCATTGATACGTGCTTTCCTGAAACCTTCATGGTATCAGCAATCTTTTCGATTGGCAACTCTAATACTTTGGCTAATTCATCGGCTGATGGTTCACGTTCAAATTCCTGCTCAAGACGTGAATATGCTTTCGAAATTTTATTTAATGATCCAACCTGATTAAGCGGTAAGCGAACAATACGCGATTGCTCGGCCAATGCTTGAAGAATAGACTGACGAATCCACCATACAGCATAGGAGATAAATTTAAATCCACGGGTTTCATCAAAACGCTTTGCGGCCTTTATCAAACCAAGGTTTCCTTCGTTTATCAAATCTGGAAGACTTAATCCCTGATTTTGATACTGCTTAGCTACGGATACTACGAAACGGAGATTGGCTTTAGTAAGCCTGTCGAGGGCTACCTGATCTCCCTCGCGTATTCTTCTTGCCAGGCGAACTTCTTCTTCTGCTGTAATAAGTTCCTCACGCCCAATTTCCTGAAGATATTTTTCAAGAGATTGGCTTTCGCGATTGGTAATGGATTTAGTTATTTTTAGTTGTCTCATTCTGTTTTTATCACTTAAAATTTTCTTTGACGGCCAGCCGATTTTCGGAGCGCGAAGATAATATACTTTATTGCGTAACGCAAAGTATTATAGATTGTTTTTCAACCGCTTTGCATTCAACAAAAACCATACTAGGTTGTGGTAGTGGCAGTTATTTTTTTGGTAAGTTGTAAACCTAACACTGTTTGAAAAAAATATGGTTAACAAAAAAGGTTAGAATGCTATAGTGGTTGTGGATGCCAGCCCATAATTAAGTATAAGGTAATAAAACCAAGTACATAACCAAGGGCAACATGCCATCCATTTTTTATCCATTCAAATACTGATCTTCCCTGTGGGAATAAATTAGTTATAGCAACACCTGCCGATGAGCCAAACCAGACCATACTTCCTCCATAACCCACTGCAAATGCAAGTATGCCCCAGTCGTACCCCCCCTGATCAATAGCAAGTTTAGTAAGTGGAATATTGTCAAATACAGATGATAGAATTCCTATCCCGAAGGTACTGTAAATCGATGGTGAGGGAAGATTTTCGACCGGCATCAGGGAGGCGCATAAAACAAGCGAAAGCAAAAACAAAGACCCTTTTAGTGCTGTAGGAATTTCTTTCCATGCGGTTTTTGTAAAAAATGAGGAGATGATGATAGCAACCCATACCCCAAGTGCCGGAAAGTCAAGGTAAATATTTGTAAAAATGGCTCCAAGCAAAATTAGGAATACAGCAAAAAGACTCAATACATGAATTTTTACAGTCGAAGGCCCTTCTTTTTAATAGGTTGAAATTTGAATTGCTGTTTCGATGCGAAATAGCCACTAACTAAAACTGCCACTGCCGAAGCAATAGATGCCTCTAGCACATGCAGAGCATCCACCCCTGCAATCCACATCATGGTAGTGGTAGTATCTCCAACTACACTGCCCGCTCCACCTGCATTGGATGCTGCAACCAATGCAGCAATATAACCTATGTGTAACTTATGCTTAAATACATAGTTGGCTATTGTGCCGCCAATCATGGCAGCAGCTATATTGTCAAGAAAAGATGAAAGTATAGCCACCAGTATCAGCAAGTAAAATCCACCACGCCAATCATCAGGCAAAAAATGAGGGAGTCTTTCAGGAATTCCACTATGTTTAAAATGACTTGCCAAAAGTTCAAAGCCAACAAGAAGGCCTAAAAGGTTAACCAGTATTTTCCATTCTCCATCTGCATGGCCATGTAATTGCTTAATAATTTCCGGATCGTGCGACCCTGTTATATGTTGTATAATGGGAAAGTGTTGGTATCCTACCTTATATATCAGTAATACTATTAAACCCGCAAGTGCAACTTGCAGTGTATACTGATGAAAAAGAGCAATGCCTAAAAGCATCAATGCAAAAATGATAAACTCGATAGGTATGCCTGCCACATTCAGGGCGGCATGAGTTTGTCCAAAAAGCAAGAAAGGAACAAACAACATAGGAAAGAGTAGGGCATACTTAATATATTTATGCATAGAAGGCTTCATTTAATTTTGCGGATGCAATTATAAGTAATATTTAAAGCACACTTGTAAATGGGTTTTAATAAAAAATCCTTCGCAGCAAAGCGAAGGATTACAACAATGTCGGAGTGACTGGATTCGAACCAGCGACCTCTTGCACCCCATGCAAACGCGCTACCGGACTGCGCTACACCCCGAGTCAGATTTTAAGGATAATGAATACTATGGTATTCAAATTAAAGCCTGAGCCGGAGTTTTGTGCTTGTCAATTTAAAATTCCCGGATGCCTATTGCATGTGAGGTCTGCATTACACTCCTGTATTGCCTTGCAAATGTATTTAATTTTAAAAAAAATCAATTGCTTTATTTTTTTTCATTTACAATTGAAATAAAATTATCAATCAATTTTTGTCCTTGTATGCCCGATACCTCCGGATGAAACTGTACTCCAAACATTTGTTTAAAATTATTTTGCATTCCTTCAATTTGATAATGCTCAGATAAGGCGGTGTGAGTAAAATCTTGAGGCAGCGTAATTCCTTCCGTATGGTCTTCGCTCATTGTAAATTGTTTTTCGAAGCCTGTAAAAAGTGCAGAGTTTCCTAAAAGTGTAATTGATACAGGTTTACGGATGGCTGCACCTCTATAAATAGTTGCTCCGTAAAGCAGTCCAAGCAATTGATGGCCAAAACAAATACCAAGCACGGGAATATTGAGGTCCTTAATAAAATTGAATTGGGAGAGTAAGGGCCAGTAGTTATATTCTGTAAGCAGAATAGGTGAGCCACTAAGTATAAGTGCGTCTGCATCCGAAACGTTCGTTTCGGAATATTCATGTGCATGAAATACGGTACAGATTTCGGTTTGCTCTACACATTCTTTTATTTGAGGAGTTTTTTTACTTCCAAAATCAATAATGTGAATCATAGCGAAAAGGCGAACTGGTTAATTACATAAAAAGTAATACCGGATTTTCTAGTATGCCTTTTAACGTTTGAAGGAACTTACTCCCCACAACACCATCTACAGCACGATGGTCGCAACTTAATGTTACACGCATCACATTGCCGGCAACAACTGTATTTTCTTTTACAATTGGTTGCTGCTTTATGGCACCTATTGCTAGTATGCATGCATCAGGCGGATTAATTATAGCTGTAAATTCTTCAATATCAAACATGCCAAGGTTGGAAATTGTAAACGTGTTGCCCTCCCAATCTGCAGGTTGAAGTTTCTTGTCTTTTGCACGTTGTGCAAAATCTTTTACTTCAGCATTTATCTGAGGTAATGTTTTGCTATCGGCAAAACGAACTACCGGCACTAGCAAGCCCTCATCAACCGCAACCGCAACCCCAATGTGTATATGATGATTGATGCGTATAGTGTCGCCAAGCCATGAACTATTTACTTTGGGATGTTGTCTTAACGCTAAAGCACAGGCCCGTATAATCATATCGTTAAATGACACTTTTTGGCCCATAATGTCAAGTAAGGTAGTGCGTGTTTTTATGGCTTCATCCATTACAATATCCATGGTAAGATAAAAGTGAGGAGAAGTAAATTTGCTATCACTAAGCCTTCTGGCAATAGTTTTGCGCATTTGACTTACTGTAACTTCCTCGTAACTTTCTTTTGTTACCGTGCCTGTATATGATGTAGAAACCACCTGCAATGGCTTGTACCAGTCTATATCACGTTTAACCACACGGCCACCATCTCCAGTGCCCTTTAGTTTATCTATGCTTATTCCTTTTTCGTTGGCCAATCGTTTCGCTAATGGCGATGCCTTAATGCGATTATCCCCATTGCTTGTGCTAACCGGCTCTGCAACTTTTGCAACAATGTTTGCTGGTGCGGGTTGCGCAACAGGTGTAGGTTTGGGCGCTTCGGTTTTTATAGCTTCTTTTTTGGGTTCTTCCTTTGGTGCTGCCGGTGCAGCGGTTGCTTCGGCATCAAGCAATGCTTTATAGTCTTCGCCTGGTGCTCCTAATATAGCAAGTACAGCATTTACCGGAATTGATTTACCTTCCTGCACACCCATATACAAAAGCGTGCCCGATTGGTAAGATTCAAATTCCATTGTGGCTTTGTCTGTTTCTATTTCAGCAACAAGTTCACCTGACTTTATGGTGTCGCCAATTTTTTTGTGCCATTTCGCTACAACACCTTCAGTCATGGTGTCGCTCATTTTTGGCATACGCACTAATTCAGCCATATCAGTTTTTTGTTTTTATTCTTGTTAGATATTTTAAGTTGAACAGGTTTTTAAAGGATGTTTGAATTTTAGTTAGTCATATGATATGCTGAGCTTTTAACATTATTGGCCAAAGCAAATTCAAATGTGTCACTTCATAATTCCTGCAATCCGAATCTTTTTTTTAAAACTAAATTTTATACCATTATATAAGGATAGTCATGCTGAACATAAACGTCCTTGTATAATTCATCTGGAGTAGGATAGGGCGATTCTTCGGCAAAATTCACACTGTCTTCTACCACTTCATTTACTTTTCTTAGTATGCCATCAAGTTGTTCCTGCGTAGCATATTTTTGCGACACGATGGTTTGCAAAACCTTTTCTATCGGATCTTGCGATTTAAAGGATTCTACTTCTTCTTTTGTACGATACTTTGCCGGGTCGCTCATGCTGTGTCCCTTGTAACGATATGTTTCCATTTCAAGCAAGTAGGGGCTATGACCAGCACGGCAATGCGCTAAGGCAGTTGCCAATGCTGTATGTACTGCTTCTACTGTCATCCCATCAACACTTGCACTAGGCATATCGTAGCTTAATCCCAATTTTTGCAAATCGGTTACATTGCTGGTTCGCGATACTGAAGTTCCCATGGCATACATGTTATTCTCAATAATAAATATTACCGGTAATTTCCAGGTCATGGCCATGTTAAAGGCTTCGTGCAAGGCACCCTGACGGGTAGCTCCATCGCCCATGCTGCATAAACATACATTATCAGTACCCCGATATTTTTCTCCGAAAGCAATGCCTGCACCTAGCGGAATTTGACCGCCAACTATACCATGCCCTCCATAAAAATAATTGGCTGCATCAAACATATGCATACTACCACCTTTGCCTTTACTACATCCGGTAGCTTTGGCATACAACTCGGCCATAACAGCACGTGCACTTGTTCCTTTACCTAACGCATGCGTGTGATCGCGGTAGGCGGTAATCCAAGGGTCGCTGTGCTTACAGGCACTCATAGCGCCTGCTACTACTGCTTCCTGCCCTATGTATAAATGACAAAATCCTTTTATTTTTTGCATGCCATACAGTTGTCCGGCACGTTCTTCAAACCTGCGCATTAGCAACATGTCTTCATACCATTGCAAGTATTGCTCTTTGGTGAAAATGGTATCGTCACCTTTTTTAGTTGATGTATTCTGTTTTGCTGTCTTTGCCTTTATTTCGCTCATAATTTTTTTGTTGAGGAATTTCTATTGGGCAACAAAAGTATATTTTTTAAATAAGAAAAAAACGGCAGGATGCACTTTATGCAGCGAATTTGAGTTTTGTTTAAACTTCAGAAATGTGAATAAGCGAAATGAGCAATAAAATGCGACTTCTTCATTATCGAATAATTAGGGTGGATCTAGTAGGATTTGGAAATATGAAATTATTTATACCTCAACAAAATGAGATACACATTTGAGATAACAGTTTAGGAATCGTAAATTTTCTAGTTGAATATTATGGTTATAGCTTGCCTTTCGGTAACGTTTACTTCTTTCTGTTGAAAAGCTTCTTGCGCCATTCTTTTTTCGGTTGTTTTATAAGTACATAGCGAATACTGAAAGCCGAGTCATGATGTGCCCAATCGTGACCAACTATATTGATGGCAGGTTTATAGTCAATAGAAAAATTTAAACGGGCTAATGTTAATTCAGCACCTACGATAGGCGAAATTCCATAAAACTTTCCAAAGGCCTTATCGTTGCCTGTATGACCTCCAATACCATAATAGAAATTTATTCGCTTGCCAATCATTCTGCGATGTTGTTGCAACATTACAGTAGCCGAGTACTTGTATTTGCTCGTTTGAAGTATTCCTTCTAATGTAAGTTTGGATTTAAATATCCGCTGTTGAAGTGTAATACCATAGTCACTGCCTGCCCGAATACCAAACGTGGTCAAATATGATTGTGCTTTGCAAAGTCCAGTGCCTAACAGAATTACAATACATACAGTTGTCCTTAGAATTTGTTTCATTGCAACGCCTTTGTCAAATATTATACCATGCATAACTGATAAAGTCAAATAGAATTGTATTCATATTCAAAAAAATCAATATTTAAAATGGCAAGAAAAACACATTCTTTGAAAAGTGATTATACTCGATTTATTAAAATGAAAAAATTTTTTCGATAGGGAACGGCAGTAGTAATTACATTAGCGACCGTAGTGCTAGCTTTTATAAAATAGAGCAGGAGCGGTATTACTTTCTGATTTTTTGACAAAATACTATTGAATCATTATGTTGTTTAATTTTTAATATTAGGCTCTTATAAAAATTTTGTATGTTAATTTATGCGATTTTTAAATGTTAGCATCACGTATAATATATTCTTAAAATGAATCGATCACAATTTTTTATTTCGGCTCTTATTTTAAATTCACTTCTCGCCTTATGGCAGAATCATTCTTATGCATATTCTGATGTTCAAATGAATGTATTTATTCAAAAGAATTTGACGACTAGCGACAAGGCGATTCAAAAAATAGAAGACGGTCTTTATAGATTGAAATTTAATGATGAACTGAATTGTAAGCAAAAAGAAGAATGTAATAATAATTTCAAACCTGTAACCGGAATCGATAAGCGGTGTTATCTAAATAAATGTTTGGCAAAAAAAAGTAAGATTAGAATTAAACACACAGGATACGATTCGGCCAATTTTGTATACAACGATTATTATTCGTGGCCTATAGAAAGAGTTTGTATTCCAATGTACAAAGTGATGCCTGTTATCACAGATTTAAATGATGGTACATTTCATTATCAGATTGGAGAAAGACAATTTAGAGGCACTCAAAATACATGCAAATGCCTCCCTTGGTTTGCCAAAGTTTCTTGTCCGCAAGGCGAAGTAAATATTGCCGACTTGATTACGGGCGATACCGTTTGGACCATAAGTATAGATGGAGAAAAAATTGCTGTGCCAATATTAATTACAAATAAAGTTGCAGTAGATAATCGCCACGAAATGATTTGTATTGATTTGGCAGATGGCAGAAATATAAAAGTTACAGCAGCCCATCCTTCTGTTGATAAGGATTCAAGCATAGGCGATTTTGAAATTGGCGATTTATATGATGGCAGTTTAATTATAAATAAATATGTATCAGTTTATACAGATAATAGCACCTACGACATTTTGCCAGATGGAGAAACGGGTTTTTATTGGATAAATGGGATTCTGGTAGGCAGCACACTTTTCCTCTACAACTGTTTAGTAAACAATACTATTTATTCGAAGATTAAATAATGTTAAACTGCGGTTTATGTTTCTATTCATTTTACATTTTACTATAAAACCTTTCTGAAAAAACTTGAATCATTAAGCTGGATTCTTAAAACAAGATTTACTTTAAAATCAATTCTTCTTTTTTTTGGTGCAAAAGTTTGTTGTATAGATGCTCAATCTGATTTAAAAATTGATTGGCTAGCAAATTAATACTTGCAAAATATTTTCAATGCAGAAACTAAGTCAATAAACCCTTCTTACAACTACTCAACCTTTGGGATATAGATGGTGATAAAAAAAACGACTCTATTTATTTCATAGGCAGTGACTGTGCACATGTTTTTTATTATTTGCAAATAGTTTTATCATCCGATGGCAGTATGAATGATTTTCCTTTTATCGAACTCGATATGCCATATTTGTGTGACCAAAAATTATTGAATCGCCCTGATAAAAATTCCGCTATGCAATTTGTAGTGAACGATCTCGATAACGATGGAGTGTTGTATATGTATCTTAATTTTTCATCATCATCGATAAGAGTTCCTGAGCGTTGACGCAAGTATGGGGTAACAACAAAATATAGCTATGTATTTTATAAAAGGTAAAATAGCTATTCGTTATTTTAAATTCAGGTAAAAAATCGTTTTCCCGATATTTTTATTTCCGGGGCATTTTTTAATATTACACTGAGCATCATTAGGTATTTTGTTTAGCACGATTTGGTTTGCGAATGTTTTGTTTTCAATTATTAAAAAATTCGATTACTATATGATGTCAATATATTTAATTTTACACCATGAATAATCAGGAATCGAAACCACCACGCAGAGAAAGATACAAGGGCACACATCCAAAATCTTTTAAAGAGAAATACAAAGAACTGCAACCTGACTTGTATGCCGATGATGTAAAAAAAATAATGCAGAAGGGTTACACTCCTGTGGGCATGCATCGTTCCATATGTGTGAGTGAAATTATGGATTTTTTAAATATAGCGCCAAATCAAATTGGGCTTGATGCCACACTTGGTTATGGTGGTCACTCATTAGAGATTTTAAAACGCTTATTGCCGGGTGGAATATTATATGCTACCGATGTTGATCCGATTGAGTTGCCTCGTACACGTGAACGATTAGCTGCATTAGGCTATGGCGAAGATGTATTGAAAATAAGAAAAATGAACTTTTCGGATATAGAACAAATTGCAGCCGAGGCAGGGCCACTAAATTTTGTACTTGCCGACCTTGGCGTTTCCTCCATGCAAATTGATAATCCCGAAAGGGGTTTTTCATTAAAAGTAGATGGCCCACTTGATTTGCGCCTCAATCCCAAAAGTGGGAAATCGGCAGCGGAAATTTTAAAGAATATTTCGCAACATGAACTCGAGGACATTTTTTTGGAAAATGCCGATGAGCCATTTGCGCAGATTATTGCAGAAGCAATTGTATCACATATAAATAAGGGGAAGGCAATAAAAACCACCAAGCATTTGAAGGAAATAATACAACAGACTCTTGAATTTATGCCACAAGATGAGCGTAACGAAAAGATTAAAAAAAGTTGCCGGCTTTGTTTTCAAGCATTGCGAATATATGTGAACGATGAGTTTGGTGTGCTCGAAAAATTTCTCGAAAAACTTCCGTTCGTATTGGCACCGCATGCACGCGTTGCTATTCTTACTTTTCATTCGGGCGAAGACAGGCGTGTAAAAAAATCGTTCCAAAATCATTTCCCGTGCAGGCACATACAGCGATATCGCTCCCGAACCTATACGGCCATCGGTAGAAGAAATTAGCAGCAATCCACGCGCACGGTCGGCAAAATTGCGATGGGCTGTGATGGCCTAACTGGTTTATACTTCATTATAGTTGCATCTGAATAATATGATTAAAAATGAAAGAAAGGTTTTAACCGCTCTATCAAAGCACAACAATGAATAATATTTATTTATAAAACGAAATTGATTTAGGCAAAAATATATTCCGTAGGAGCCATTACCCATGTTGCATTTTCAATCATCACCGCTTCAGCTTCTCTGCGAATAATAAGTCCGTGTAAACCTTTTTTAATAACCTTTCCGTCTTTATCTTTTTTAGGTTCCCACAAACGTTTCATACTTCTAAACTCTGCCGCTATGGCGTTTAATTTTTTATCCCTGATAAGTTGAACAAGATTGAACATTTCTGTCCTTGAGTCACCTGTAAGTTTTGTGCCTCTGTTATAAACTAAAGAGAGTATAGCAGCCTGAGCATTAGGCGGAAGTTGCGCTATTTCAGGATATATTTTTTTTGTCATCTTAGCATGCTCCGGTATCGAAGTGGAATAATAAACTTCGCTAGCAATTTCCCAGGGCACATTCAATGATTTTATATCCTGGGTTAAGGCATTCTCAGCATCCTCACCTTTTAATCCAACTACACAGCTCAATTTATTTTTATCAGTTTGCTGCAGGGCTTTAAAGTCTTCGATAAATTTAGCGGCATTGCAATATCCTAAATCATAGCCAATGCCAATTGTTACTCCACTATGCCATTCGGGCCACATAGGGTTTTTATATTTTGAAATATAAGCAGCCTTTCCGCCAATCTCCCATTGCATAATATTTTCGATGCCTTTGTTAGAAAGTATCATGGATGTATTTGCAGGTAGGGTAGGTATGGTCGTGTCAAAAATTCGTTCAAGGCGCGTGATGGTTGCAACACCATAAATTCCATCTACATCTTTACCCGTAAATCCAAGAAACTTTTGTATTGCCTTTAAATGATCGTTTAACTGTGCACTCGTTACGCTTAATGATTGTAACACTTCAAACGCTTTGCAGGTGCTCATATCGAATATACCTGTTTGTGTTACTTTTAATATTTTATCTCTTGTTGTCGGTGTCTATAACCAGTAACATAAAGTTTGTGCAAGGTTGACTTAAAGTTAGAAAGGTTAGATGGAAGCAAATCCTAACGAAGGAAACGCATTTACTAAAAACCAGCAGCGGACGCTGGTCGTGGTAACGGAAGAAGTGAACCAGAAATAAATGGATAAATCATTTCATCATAAAAAGCCAGTTTCACTTTAAAAAAATAATTGGTAAACGTAATAGCAACAATACCAAACATAATAAAGACTATACTTTCTTATTTCTCTGGATAAAAGTATTACATTATTTGTTCCATGCTTAAATAGACTTATCTTGAATTTTGCGAGTGATTTTCACAACCAATGCTCTTGGTGTAAAACGTACAGAATTTGCTAAAATCCAATTCATCATTCCATGAATAGCAACAGTTTTACCTTTAATCATTGCTTTGTAACCATATTCTGCAACTTCTTTCGATGTTGGAAGTTTTTTACCTTTCACTAAATTACTTTCATCCATTGCTGCGGCTGCCTGGAAACCACTTTCAGTAGCACCCGGACAAAGTGTTGTAACCGTTACTCCTTTATCGCTCACTTCATTATCAACTGCTTCCGAAAAACTTAAAACGTAAGCTTTAGTAGCAAAATAAACTGCCATGATCGGTCCGGATTGAAATGCTGCAGTGGAAGCAACATTCATTATTTTTCCACTCTTGCGCTTAACCATATCTTGTAAATACAACTTGGTAAACTGCGTTAAGGTAGTAATGTTCAAATTTATCATTTGTAATTCTTTGTTCCAGTCTGTTTCTACAAACATTCCATAATCACCAAAACCTGCATTGTTTATCAAATAGTCAATTTGAATATTTGCTTTAGTTGTTTCGTCATATACTTCCTGTGCAGAATTATTTGCAGAAAGGTCTTTTCCAATAGTGTATACAGAAATTTTGTACTGCTTTTCTAATTCTGTTTTAAGTTCATCTAGTTTAGATTTGTTTCTAGCTACCAAAACTAAATCACCACCTTTTGATGCGTGAACTTTTGCTAATTCTAATCCAATTCCGTTGGATGCTCCTGTAATTAATGCTGTTTTTTCATTATTCTATTTGTTACTATTTTATTTTTTGTCGGTTTTCAAAATAAAGCATAAGCGTTTATGGTATAAGAATGTTGGACGTTTTATTTAACATGTGCTTTTCTTTTCAATCATTAAAGTGGAAGTAAAGTTCCCATTTCTCCACGTTGCAGTCTTTGTTGAGTTGCTGTCATTTGCTCGTGAGTTGTCATTACAAAAGGTCCTCCGTGAACAATGGGTTCGTTGTGTGGTGTGCCTGATGCAAATAGAAAATTTGAAGTTTGGCTACCCGAATTAACTTTTATTTTGTCGCCTGTTTTCTCAAATGTTATCATTGACGAACTACTAATCGCTCTTTCGGAAATTGTAATTTCTCCTGCTAATAAATGAATAAACGCCATTTCTTTGGTGTTGAGTTCAATACTTGAATTTGGTTGTAACGTAATGTCAAATAATATGGTCTTCGTTACCAAATCTATTGAAGAAGTTAAGTTTTCATAAGTGCCTTGTAAGACTCTCAATTTTATATTGTCCGAATTGTATTCAGGAACATCTTTAGAAAAAGCATGAAATGCTTTTGGTTCTACCAACCTGTTTTTGTCAGAATGGTTTATCCAAATTTGAAAACCATGACAATCAATTCCATCAATAGCTGGCACTTCATCGTGCTTTACACCACTACCTGCTTGTGTTACATGTATTCCACCCGGCTCAATAATACTTTTATCACCACGACTGTCTCGATTAAGAAATGAACCTTTGCTATCGGGCATCATATAAGTCATTACAGATACACCTGCGTGAGGGTGAGGCCCAAAAATTGCTTTGTCCATATGAAACTCTGTAAAAACCAAAAACGGTTCAAAGGCAAATTCATTATGAAACATATCTACCGAAGTAAAACCCATTTGGTTTGGTTTTAAAGTCAGGTTGATTATTTTTTTTATTTGTTTTTGCAATGGTTTATTTTTTAAATGTTACATAATTTGGGCATTTGGTTTTTTTTGAGAGGCTCAGGTGCTAGCCTTGAATTTATTAGGGTATTAGATTCCTAATTTCTTTTTAATATCTTTTAGCACCTCAGCATTATCATAAGGATATTGATAACCGGGTTCGGTAGTTGCAACCCCTGGAAAATGTTTCTTTAAGTATGTTCTGATTCTGATTCTTTGTTCTTCAGAATATCTGCCGCCAATTAAAACCAAATCAACTTTTTTTAACGTGCTCAACTCTTGTAATCCTTGTTCTTCACTAAAGTTGCCAATAGCCGTTACTGTTTTAAGGCTGTCTCTAATCATAGAAACAACTTCATTCATTCTGTCGGGACTACCGCCAAACAAAACCATTACGGGTGCATTTTCTTGCGGTGCTTTATATTCTTTAATAAGTGTCATATTGCTTTTGTTTTGCGCAATGGAGTTCATGCTGATTGAAATTAAAAAAATTATTAAGGCTGTTCTCATAGCTTATATTTTTATTCCTCGCTGCATTGGGGCTTCTGCAAATATTAACTCGGCATCTTCAAGAGATTGGATTGAAAAATTATCTGTATCATAAATTCCAATGGCATCACCGGAAGAAAGTTTCGTACCATCAATTTCAATTGAACCTGTTGCACAATGAACATAAACTCCATTACCTTTTTAAATTCATTTGATAATTAACCGATTTTTCTTTCTCCAATCTTGAAACACTAAAGAATGCATCCTGATTTATGAGTCCTGTTTCATTTCTACCATCAGGTGAAAGTGCAAGAAGAACTTTGTTTAGTTTGTCATCAGTTTGATAACTAAATTTTCCATGTTGCGGTTTTACGTTTTCAATTTTTGGATAAACCCAAATTTGAAAGCTGTGAAATGATTCTGTTTTGGATGCATTAAATTCACTATGCATAATGCCCGTTCCGGCACTCATCGTTTGAACACAATTTTCAATGATTATACCTTCGCTACCCGTATTGTCTTTATGTGCTTGTGAACCAGAAATTAAGATAGTACTTACCTCCATGTTTTGATGTGGATGCATACCAAAGCCTTGTCCGGCTTCAACCACATCATCAGCAAAGCCACATAACTCACCAAAGTTGGTTTGATAGGGAACAAAAGCATAGGCGCTTTTTTTCCATGCATCCTGCTTGTGAAGGCGGTCTAAATTGCCTCTAAATAAATAATGCATTTTATCCTACAAAATCTATTTTTCTGTGTGCACCGTCACAATAAGGTTTGTTAGTTGATGCCCCACATCTACAAAATGCGGTCACTTTGTTTTTCTGTGTTGTATTGCCTTCTGCATCTTTCACAGTAATATTACCGTAAACTAATAAGGGGCCATTGGGAGCAATTTCAACTATGCTCTCCGCTGTGATTTCGGTATTTTTTTGTTCTTCGTTATTCATATAATAAGATAAAGCGCCACTCGGGCATTGTTTAATTTGTTCAATAATTCTATTCGTTGCTGCGCCTTCGGGTTTTATCCATGGTTTCTCTCCAGGATTAAAAACCTGAGGTAATGCATTTTCGCCCCGCCAACAAATAGCTGAGTGAATGCATACGTTTGGTTGCCACACAATGGTTACCTCTCCATTGGTATATTTTTTTGTTATTTCTCTCATTCTATCTATGTATTTATTGTGATTGGATTACTTTACACTTTATGTACAAAACATTTTTCTGCTATAATATATAACCGCTTCTTTTCTGCTTCTGATAAATCTCCGGTAAGTTTTATTTTTCTCTGAATGGTTGATTTATTTAATTCATTATTAAATGAAAAGTCGACTTCTGCTTCAACATCTTCAAGCTTCCATTTTTTTCTATCCGCATACATTCGCAAAGTGATACAAGTGCAGGAGGCAAGGGCAGATGCTAATAATTCTTCGGGAGAAAAGCCTTCATCATGGCCGCCATTATTTTCAGGCTCATCAGCAAACAATTCATTTGATGATGAACGTATAACAGTTTTATAATGTACCCCACTATTTTTAGCTATAACCTTTGCCATGTTAAGCATTACTTTTTTTACTTCTGTTAATAAAATACAATAGCACAAGTGGCACTACAAAATGCATTGAATCAAGAGCCAGTGCAAACTTAGTAGTTACATTTGGGATGGACATAAACGGACTTGCTAAAGACAAAAGCATCAGTACAATAGAAAGAATACTGAAAATTCTGAATCCATTTTGCGTGTATTTCTCAAGTAAAAAAAGCACAAGTGCAGCAACCAGAGTAGGAGCAATACTTGAAATAAGAACTGGTACCACAGTAAGTGGTTGATTCGGTTGAACAAAAATATCATCCGTTATCCATCCTATCGCTTTAAAAATATAAAACAGAATAGAATTGATAATTGCAGAAACTGCAGCAGCTGTTACAGCAGCCATCATTACTTGTTTAATGTTTAGTTTGTTTGTCATGCTGATTTGTCTTTATTTTTGATTTGTTTTTAAATTTTCAATGGTTTTATTAAGCACCTTCATACAAACTTCTAAGTCGCTTTTGCTGATGCCTTTTAATGAGTCATCAATAGCTGCCTGACCACATGCCATGGCATCGTTTTCAATGGCTTTTCCTTTTTTTGTCAAATGAATTTTAAATATTCTGCGGTCGCTTTCATGGTCTGTTCTTTCTACTATACCCTCTCTTTCAAGAATGTCGATAATGCGTGTAATATTGGCCCTATCACGATGGCTACCTGCTGCTAATACTTGTTGCGAACATCCGTCATGCTGCCACAAATGTGTAAGCACACGGAATTGGTCTGGTGTAATAGGAAGATTTTTCTCTTTCATATGTTTAGCCAATTGCCTGAACACATATGTATATGCTACTCCCAATGTTCGTCCGTACGACTTATCAATTTTTACCTTATTCATGTGCAATTGTTAAATACGCAACAAAAATAGAAATAATTATTTAGTAGACGATATTTATTTAAAAATATTTTTTTGAAGAGTTATTTCGTTGTGTGCAGCAATAATATAAAACTAATTTTCCGGATTTGTCCATGGTTCGCGTTCTCGCGAAACATCCTGCTTTGTATATCAGCAACCTTGCATTGCAACAACACAGCAAGAAAATATTTTCTTCATAGTTCGCGAGGCCGCGAACCGGGGACACAATATAATGGCAAACTAAGCCGGTGACGCTGAACACCTTTTTGAGGTAGTAGGGGGTAGGCCTGTTAGACATAAGCCCCACGTTTGCAAAGTTACTGAGGTGCTTTCGTCTATGTCGCTAAATGTTACCAGATGCTCTTCTTTAACAGGCAAAACAATCTTGTTATGTGTAATCAATGTTGCTTTCTATTCTTTGTAAGTCTTTGGAACAGCAGGGTCTGTGATGATAATGTAGTCGCCAAGGTGTTTATGCTTGTTCCAGTCAATGTTTGGAAATGACTCATCTGTCCCTGTTGAAATGATGAGTGATGTTACTTTTGGACTGTATTTTTTTAGTTGTGTTACAATTGCAAATCCTTCATCACTGTGAAAGCGACCGTTAACATGCAGCACTTTTTTTTCTTTATTCTTTTTCAGGTATTGTGATATGGAATACGCCATAGTTTCATCCCAAAGCGATTGTCCCATTATCAAATTAAATCCTCCCATAGGCATTATTGGTGGCATTTTTTTTACCGATGTGTCGGTACTTGGAGTTGCATCATGCGAAGTTAGCGTCATAAGCTTTTCGTAATATTTTCCCGATGCTGTGTCATAAGGCAATGGGGCAAAATATTTTTTCGCATCGTCAGATAATTACCTCAATGCTGATTGTCCTTTCCTGCCGGCAAGATTAGTATAACGGCTTGGTGAATTAGCACAAACTATATCTAATTTATTGTTCCTGGCAAACTCAACCATAGGTCTATAATCTTTATAATTGCTCCATGCTCTTGCATCTTTTGTAAAATTTTTCTCTCGAATGCTTCCGTTAAGATATTCATTCATTACTGTCTGCACATCTCTGTCAAACATTTCCATCGAAAGTGTAGTCTGATTGGAAAATTTCTGATGGAGCATGTCAAGCATTTTGTTTTCAAGATAATGAGCAACGGAGTCATTGTGTTCTTCGCCAAAGAAAAGAACATTGTAATTTTTCATTTCCTCGGCAATGTCATTAAGTGTAACTTCTTTGTTAAGTTTCACAGAATAAATACGATAGTGCTTTTCCGTAATTTGTCCGAAAGATTGAAAACTGCTAATAGAAAAGTAACAGATTAAAAGAGATTTAAAATAATTCATTGCTTTTGATTTGATTTGTTTAAGTGTCATATGTTTTCTTAATTGATTCATATTGCTTTATGCCATTGTTTAGAGTTTCCGTTAACGCCAGCCTCACTTCTTTGGGGTTGACGAGTTGTGAAAAAGCCACATTGCCTAAAGCTACGCTTTAATAATATGTGGTAAAAATATAAATTGCAACGAAACCAATGACATAGGTTAGCAAAAAGAAAAAAAATATGCATAACATGCAGGCTGTGTTAGTAAAATGGAGTTAGCAAGTATAGATTGCAATATTGTAGCAGAAAATGTTGTGCGCTTTATTGATGCTTTTGTCCATGGTTCGTGTCCTCGCAAAACATCCTGCGTCCTATATCAATATCCTTGCATTGAAAACACATCAAGAAAAAATTTTATTCATAGTTCGCGGGAACGCGAACCGGGGACACAAGAAAACGAAGATTGAGAAAAATATTTTAGGGGGTATTTTCCAGCTATATTTTTCCAGCTATGAATTCCGATTATAACAAAAATTATTTAAAGGCCTTTTGCAAATCTCCGAATCAATGGCAAAAGTGCCGAAGCCTTTCTGTGGAACTATTTGAAAAATAAAATACTGGAGGGCGGTGAATTCAGAAAACAATTTTCCAATGACCATTTTATACTTTGCTTTTTCTGTGCTTCAGTAAAAATTGCAATTAAGCTTAATGGCCAATCTCATTGTGATATGCAAGGAGTGTTGAATGATGAAAAAAGAGACTCAAAACTCACTCAACCCGGGATTACTGTTTTGAGATTTGGAAACAAAGCGACTCAATGCACCGGGTGGCTTTTAAAATGAAAATGTTTTTTCACACCTAAAACAAAAAAGTATGAAATGAAAAATTCCATTTACAATTGTCACACCCTTTTATCGTTTTTAGATTAATAAAAAAGGCCATCTGCATTTTGCAGACAGCCTTTCTTAAGGTTATGCATCTGTAATTTATTTATGGTTTTACAACCGTATTCATTTGAAGCGTAACCGCTGTTTGTGCTAATAGTCGTCCATTTATGGATGCGCCTGTCTTCATATTAATACCGGTTTTACTAAGTATGTTTCCTTCAAAATGACTGCCTGTGCCCAATGTAACGGCACCGGTAGTCTGCCAGAAGATATTTTTTGCAGTGGCCCCTCCGGTCAGGGTTATATTCACCGCTGAACTCATCTTGAGTGTTCCCGATACCTGGAAAATCCAAACATCTTTAGGACCGCCCGAAATGGTGATGTTCGTAGGTATATTTAATGCAGTCGTCCATTTATAAAGGCCGGGGTTGAGTGTTAATCCTCCAATATTGCCTGCGCCCAGATTGAGAAAGTCAGGATTAGAACGCGCGGCTGCATCGGTATATGCAGTTTGCATATCACTTACGGCTGTGGTCAATTTGCTGGGGCAGTCAACCTGCATGGGAGAGGACCTGCCGCATCGACAGAAAAAATTTTTCCCGTCACCTCGGTGCACGTTAAATGAATAGCGGCACCGGTAATAGGGCTTGCACCTATGTTTCCGGTAACTGCAGACGGATACACATCCGTAATCCCTGTTTTAGAAAGAATGGCAAAATTTCCCGCAACCCCAAGATATACTCTCACAGGACCTACCCTAAGGGCATCGGACAATTCTGTTGAAGCCATTCCACTCACTACAATAGCTTCATCCTTTTTGCAACCTCCCATTAATACAACCATCAGCATTGCTGCAATAGGTAACACGTTTTTAATTCTCATTTTATTTGACCTTTATTTGTAACTACATTATTACGTTGCAAAGATGTGAGCAATAATTCCCGAAAGCGTTATACATCTAATTAAAAGAGTTATGTAATTCACACGTTTTGTGTGCGATAATGTACTAATAACAGACGACAATTACTAATGCCTGATTGTGTGCATGACTTATCTTACTGATAATTATTATGGCATAGAAAATATTTGATGTGTGCTGACTCTGGCACTTCAAATATCATTAACAAAACAAAGTCAACCAACATGAATGATTACGAACCTTTTTAAATTTAATCTAATTGTTTGCTTCCTGCAAATTTACGTTTATAAATGTGGCTATTTTTCATCATGGTGCTTATGTTATTGTCTTCAAAATACACTTTATTAAATAAAAAATTTGTTTAGAATAAATTCAAAACATGAATTTCAAACATTTGTCTAATTTAGTATATGCATTCGAAAAAGCAGTTCGTGTTTAAGCGGAAATTAAAAATTACTTTAAATACAGCCTCTGAAAATTTTTCAAATTTACGTCCCCCATGCAGGCGGACAGCTTATGCAACAGTAACCTTCCAATAACATAAAAATATTTCTCGTGTCATTAACATACTCTCGCGTCAGCAACTGTCCCCCAGACAGGGGCAGGGCTGTTTCATTCTAAAATCAACTGTGCTTGTTGCTTGATTTTACCAGCGTTTTGTCAGGTTGCCTTCTTTATTGTGGTTTCAAAATTTATGCGAAAAACGTTGATGACTAAATTTGTAACTAATGACATGATCTCTGGTGCATTGCCGCTATTAATTTTTGATCCATCTTCTTTGAAGGTAACATCTTTTAAATAATGAAGCGAGTTTTCGATTCCCCAGTGGGCTCTTATGCCAAGCGCATATTGTTTAGCGTGTAAAATTATGCTGCCCAGATACAATGATTCGTTAGTGGACATTTTTCCCTTTCGTTTCCTTCGTCTTGCAAAACGTATATAATCATTTTGGCTCCTTCCCAACTTTGCTTTAGGTTATCATTCACAAGATATGTTTTTATGATTCTTGTTTCCTTTCTGCCTCTGTTCTTTTCTGATTTGCTAAATGTACTTTGAGCTTTATGATGGCGTCTAATATGCTGCGCTTGTTCTAATAATTTTGACTGATTCTTTTTATTTTTAATACATAGTCATTTTTAGATTTGATGATTTGGCTTGCAGTTTTTTTGACAATGAATGGCATCAGCCGTAATGATTAGACCACTTATAGCAATTTCTTGTATCAACTTTTGAAAGGTCTGTATTTCACTTTGTTTTTTGTTATTAATTGTTTCCTCTGCGATTGTTATTCCAATGCGACTTACCCAAAGGCTTACTATTGAAACAAATTTTTGATACTTGTTATCGCAGTTTGTAACAGTACCCTTAATACCCTTACCATCCGCATGCGCCCCCTCCCTTTTTTTAATTTAACTTGTGACCTTATCCATCGGTTGAATATGCTCGAAACAATGTTAAAATGAGTGTGTTGCATAACTCGTCTAATGGAAGAATAAGATGGTAATCCATGTGTTGGCGATTTTAAAACGGATTCCAATTCCGTTTTAAATCGAATCATAAAATCCTCCATCCTCGATAACCTATGTACCCATTCATAGTTGAAAGAATAACGATAACATAAATATTTTCAAACGAGTGTCGTGTACCTTGCTTTCTCCCTTTTCTTTGACTTTTGAAAGCAGCGCAGTAAGAGAATGTGTCTTTTTCATTGCCTTGAATTTGACTTTAATCTTACTGCCGCTTTTGTTTGAAACATCAGCCTGTCAAGCTTTTTTATCAATACTTCATTGTGTATAATTTAGAATGAAACAGCCCTGCCCACAGGGGGACTTGCCTATTCTCGACTTGGATTTCGGTAATAGGAGATTCTAATTTAAGAATTAAATTTGTACTTTAAGAAAATGCCAGCACTGCCAGTTTAGGTTCGGGTCATGTGTTACAACTAGCTGTAATTGAACGTGAAATAACCTACAGCACAGCACCTGGCTCCAATGGAGAAAAAGTTTTCCATGATGTGTTACGTGCACAATTTCCTTTAAATAATAATTATACAAGACAGATAATTACATTACCTGCTGCAGGTGCTTACAGTTCCTTTAATTTTACTTATACCCTTAACAATGCCTGGGAAGCTTCACAAATTGAAGAGATAGCACATGTAGAAAAATCATCTACACTAGAGATTTTAAACAGTGGATCTTCATTTGATTGCCCTATCAATACAGTTATCACCGCGGCTAAAAAACAATATGTCAGGGTCAAACTGCTATTTTGCAAACCAATCCAGGCAATGGAAATACATAAATGTGTAAAATAGATGGGATCGTAATTCCAAATTCTAATAACCCAAGTGATAGTGCAACTGCGTCAGGCAACTACACTGTTGAAATTAGTAATAGCAATTGCACGGCCTTTTCGGCACCAACTACTGTTACAGTAAATGCAATACCTTCACCTGTTACGCTATCACAATCCGGTACTATTACTATTTGCGGTGGCAGTAACTTCAACATTTCGGTAACTAATCCCCAAGGCACCAACGATTACCAATGGTATCGCAATGGCACAGTTGAAGACTTTGGCAGCGTGCACTATAGGGACTGCCATGAGATAAAACCCATGGAGTAATGCCCCATGAATAAATAGCAAGTTTTTAAAACATTACTCAATATTATTTACTATTGCGCAACAAAATCAAAAATAAGTATTTGTGAAGGCATTTGTATTTCCCGGACATGGGATCTCAGTTTGCAGGCATGGGCAAAGAATTATATGAAAGCAATGCACTAGCAAAAGAAATGTTTGAGCAAGGTAATGAACTGTTAGGATTCAGAATTACTGATATTATGTTTACCGGCAGCGATGAAGAACTACGACAAACTAAAGTTACACAGCCATCCATATTTTTACACTCGGTAATTGCTGCTCGCGTATTAGGTAGCGACTTCAATCCGGATATGGTTGCGGGGCATTCGCTGGGAGAATTTTCGGCACTTGTAGCAAACAAGGCATTAAGTTTTGAAAGCGGCACCAAACTGGTGCTTGAACGCGCGCTTGCTATGCAGGCTGCATGCGAACAAATACCCGGCACAATGGCAGCAATTCTTGGTCTTGACGATGCAGTGGTCGAGTCCATTTGCCAAGAAATAGATGGCATCGTAGTGTGTGCAAACTACAACTGCCCGGGGCAGTTGGTAATATCGGGAAGCATTACAGCTATAGACGAAGCATGCACACGCATGAGTGCTGCCGGTGCCAAACGTGCCTTAAAACTTGTAGTGGGTGGCGCCTTTCATTCACCTTTGATGGAACCTGCACGTGCACGCCTTGCAGCTGCAATTGATGCTACTGAATTTTCTACCCCTGTATGCCCCGTATATCAAAATGTAAATGGAAAGCCGCATACAGATGCGACTGAAATAAAAGCAAACCTAGTGGCACAACTTACCGCACCGGTTAGATGGACACAAAGTGTTCAGCAAATGATTGCTGATGGTGCTACTTCCTTTACCGAAACAGGCCCGGGCAAAGTATTGCAAGGTTTGATTAAAAAAATTGATAAAAATGCGGCAATCGTATAAAATGGCTTTTGCTAAAATGAAATTGATCATGTTTGGCTGAATATAATTTTTATATTAATCACAAACTTATTACCCACTATGATGGTTGACTATGAAAAATTTTAAATCACTTTTATCCAACATTACAACATTCGTATTTGATGTTGATGGAGTACTTACCAATGGGCAACTGCTTGTAACAGAAGAGGGCATGCTGCTTCGCAGCATGAACATCAAAGATGGCTATGCACTTCAACTTGCTATAAAAAAAGGCTATGAGGTAATTATTATTTCGGGCGCAAATGCACCCGGTGTTCCATTACGATTAAAAAATTTAGGTATCACAAAACTATTTTTCGGAGTACAAAATAAATTAAAAACTTTACAAAGCATAGTAACACCGTTACAAATAGAATCGCACCAAATTTTATGTATGGGCGATGACATGCCCGATATAGGTATGATGGAATGGTGCGGCATTGCTGCATGCCCGGCCGATGCGGTGGCGCAGGTAACTGAATTATGTATTTATCAATCGCAACTTGCAGGAGGTATGGGCTGCGTGCGCGATGTGATTGAACAAACCCTCCGCCTTCATAATAACTGGGAATAATGATCTACTTTCTCAGGCTTATACGCTACAAGAATGTATTAATGGCCGGCATAGCACAATTGCTGGTGCAATATTTTCTTATTAATCCATTCTTAAGCGCACATCAATTACCCGCTACTGCCACATGGATAGTGATTTGCTATGTGCTCTCTTGTGCATGCATGGGTGCAGCAGCCAATGTAATAAACGATATAACAGATGTAGCGTGCGACAACATTAATCATCCATCTAAAGTTATCATTAACAAACACATATCTGAAGACCGTGCTTTTAATTTTTATCTTACCCTAACAGCTACCGCAATCATTATTGGAAGCATACCGGCTGTGGTATACAGGTATTATGGCATCATGATTATGTTATTAATTATTGCTTTGTTGTTATACGCGTATTCATACCGATTAAAAGGAATTCCATTGCTAGGCAATTTAGTTGTTTCATCGGTTATTGCTCTTAGCATTTTTATACCAATGCTTTATAATCTGAATACCTTGTTGATAAGCGACCTGATGACTACCATAGGTATATTTACCTTATTTGCATTTCTGATTACACTAGTCCGAGAAATCGTAAAATGTTGCGAAGACTATGAGGGTGATAATGCAGCAAAAATAAACACCATTGCAGTTGCTTATGGATTAGTTGCTGTGCGCTGGCTGTCTTTGGTTTTATTACTCTGTGTATTGGGACTTATTGTGTATATCATATACTTACAAATAAAATTGGGCATCAACACTAAATCAGACTTTATTAATGTTGGTTATGAAATTTTGTTTTTAATAATTCCAATCCTGTTAGTTTGTATAAAACTAATAAAAGCGGTTTCGGCAAGCCATTATAAATTTCCTGCTGTATGGCTTAAGTACATTATGCTTGCAGGATTAGGGGCAATTGTTGTTTTTTATTTTACAGGAAAATAATTCATCATGTTGATTGAAAAATTAAAGAATTACAAAATAATCCTGGGCTCACAATCGCCCCGCAGAAAGGAAATACTAGCATCCATGCATATTCCCTTTTCGGTATTGGTAAGGGAAATTGATGAAACGATTGATGATAACATTCCTGCAAACGAAGCAGCCGAAGTTATTGCACGTAAAAAAATGGCCGCCTTTACTGATTTATTCTTACCCGATCACGTCATAATAACAGCTGATACGGTAGTTTGTCTTAACAATACCCTTATTGGTAAACCCAATGGTAAACCTCATGCATTAGAAATATTGAAAAGCCTTTCAGGCAACATGCATCTTGTTTATACCGGAGTTTGTATACGCTGTGGCAACCACGAAATTTCGTTTACAGATATCAGTAGTGTTTACTTTAAACCATTGACCGAAAGCGAAATTAATTTTTATATCGATACCTGTAAACCTTTTGATAAAGCCGGTGCATATGGTGTACAAGATTGGATTGGCAGTGTAGCTATAGAAAAAATTATTGGCAGTTATCATAACATAATGGGGCTACCTTCGTGCAGGGTGTATGATGCGCTTAAGCAAATTACTGTATGACCCCTGAAGTAAAAAGATCTTACTTGTACATTCACATTGCAATTTTCCTTTGGGGTTTTACAGGTATATTCGGTAAACTCATAACGCTTGATTATGGACAATTGGTGTGGTATCGCATGCTGCTAAGCAGCATGGGGATAGCCGCCTATATCTGGTTTACGAAGAAAAGTTTTTCGGTATCAAAAAAAGACTTTCTAAAACTAAGCGGCATTGGCAGCATTATAGCCTTGCACTGGGTTTTGTTTTATGCCGCCATAAAATTTTCGAATGCATCTGTAACGTTAAGCGTGTTTGCAAGCTTAAGTTTGTTTACAGCACTGCTTGAGCCTCTTATGACTGAAAAAAAATTCTCTTTGGTTGAAATCATACTAGGGGCCATTATTATTTTTGGAATATGGCTCATCACCAAGGCCCAGGAAATGTTTTTGACAGGAATCATAGTGGCACTTATAAGCACTTTTCTTGCTGCGCTTTTCAGCGTGCTTAATAAAAAAATCATCCCCCATATTCATCCTGAAACTGCCACCTTTTACGAGCTAAGCGGAGGCTTTTTGTTCCTATGCGTGCTCCTGCCATTTTACTTATTTGCGGGCAACTTTGTGCTTCAAATACCTGAAAGTATGGATATTTTTTACCTCTTCTTACTTGCCATTTTCTGCACGACCATTGCGTTTACACTATCTATGTATGCACTTCAGCATTTAAGCGTTTACATTATAAATCTGAGTTTAAATCTGGAACCGGTATATACCATCATACTTGCTATTTTTATATTGAAAGAAAACAAGGAGTTAAATGCAGAATTTTATCTTGGGGCTGCCTTAATACTTGTTACTGTCTTTGTCTATAGCATCTACCAGTATCGAGCAAGAAAATATGCGAAATAGGGTATATTGTTTCATTTTCATTAACCTCCAAATGAGCTTTCGGTGCATTGGCTTTAATATTTATTGCTTTGGCAATAAATTTGCGAAGGGCACTTAGAATATTATTATACTTGCAATGGTCTTACCCTATTCTTTCAGACCAATTTGTGAGTTTAATTGCTGTATATAAATTATTGAATAAGTTTTTATTTGCATGTGCATGCGCACTAGCATGTACACTTGTTACAGAGCAAGCGAGTGGCCAAAATATGGCCACATCCACCTATGGTATAAGTAGTGGGTTGCCAAGCAATCATATACTTAAGGTATTTCAAGATTCACATGGTAGGCTGTGGCTAGGCACTATGAATGGACTGGCCTATAATGATGGCAACGGTTTTCACATGTACCGGCAACATGCGCTACTATCTAACAATCCGGTAGCAGCAATAATAGAAGACAGGAACCAAAACCTTTGGTTTGGCACCACCCGTCAGGGTTTATGCAGGTTAACCGGAAATAAGATTTCTGTATTTAATACTGACAATGGCCTTAGCAGTGATAATATCACTAGCCTGGCAACTGACAAGAATGGGCATATCTGGATTGGTTGCGATGAAGGATTAAATAAATTCGATGGCAATAAATTTTCAACATTTACTCAAACCAATGGATTACCATCTAATAACATTTTATCGCTGTGCTACGATACATTAAAGAATCGTCTTCTAATAGGCACTTCCAATGGCTTGGTTTATCTGGAATCAGGAATTATCAAAAAGTTGAATCAGGAGCTATTAGATACTGTTGCAATTACTTCCTTTTTAGCCGAAAAAGATAAAATAACCTTTGGCAGCAACGGCAGAATTTACAGAATGGATGGCAACAGATTCGAAATTATTTACAATGAAGAAACGGAGCAATCCGATATAGAACGCAAACCGGCAAGCAGCATAATAAGAGGAAATGATGGAGCCCTTTGGGCTACATTTAATGGTTATGGATTAATACGGTTTCAGGCAGGCATGCGAAAAAATTATTCCACTGCAAATGGCTTGCCCAGCAATTATGCTCTATCCATGTGTAATGATCGTGAAGGAAATATATGGGTGGCTACACAGAACGGACTTGCAAAACTGCGCCATAACATCTTCAACATCATCACCACCACACAAGGGCTTACATCAAACAAGATTTTGGCAACCTATAAAGCTACCGATACAAGCATCTATGCTATCAGCTACAGCGGTGGAATTATGGAGGTAAGCGACAACGCAACAAAAGTGCTACTTGCCGAAAACAGTATTAAAAGCTCGCCATGGTGTGCCATGGCCGACAGCAGCAAATACATATACATTGGAGCTACCAATGGAGTATCCAGGTTTGATTTGAACACCGGCCAAATTGATTTTCCATTTGCAGGCATTTCGAGAAATGTGGTACATGCTATAGCAAAAGACCATGATAACGATTTGTACTTTGCTACAGATAAAGGAGTATTTATACAACAAAAAGACACATTAAAAAATATAAATTTTAAATCAGGGTTAAACGAAAATAAAACCCGAAAATTATTTTGCGACAGCAAGGGCACTATTTGGATTGGTACCATGCGGGGACTTTATTTTCTTGAAAACCGACAAGCCATAAACTTTAATAAGAAACTGAATCTGAATACAGGTCCCATCTCAGGTATAAATGAAACAAAAGATGGCAAATTGCTTATATCAACTTTTGATTTTGGCTTATACATTTATGATTTAACCAACTCGTCCACGCCAATACAGCACCTTAGAAATCTTGATGGTCTTAGCAGCAATCATATCAATTTTGCTATGGGCGACAACGAAAACAATATCTGGTTGTGCACCAACATGGGCATTGACAAATTATCAAAAAAAGCTTCGGATACAGAATATAGAATAGAATCATTTAACCGGAGCACAGGTTACGAAGGCTTTGAGAGTAACTACGCATGCGAAACCAACAATGGCAAAATATGGTTTGCAACCGACAATGGTATTATGCTCTATCGCAAAGGAATGACCGCAACACCTGTGCACGAGCCTATTTTATATATTGAAAAAATGGATCTTTTCCTAATGGATTTTGATTGGGAAGCAAATGGTTTTGCCTTGAACGAACAATCAGAAATTCCGAAAAATCCAAACCTAAAATACGATCAAAATCATGTAAGTTTTACATTTAAAGCAGTGTACTTTACCTCTCCTGACGATATACAGTATCAGTATCAACTGCAAGGACTTGATAAAGACTGGCTTCCGCTAACAAGAATTAATCTGGCATATTATCCTAACCTACCTCCGGGCGACTATGTATTTATGGTGCGCGCTACCACCAATGGCCGTACCTTTACCGAGCCACAAACGGTGGCCTTTTGCATTGTGCACCCATGGTGGCAAGCAGCTTGGGCATATGCGATTTATGCTGGCATTATTGGCGGCCTGGTGTACATGCTTTACTGGTGGCGAACACGAAGTTTGCTAAATGCCAAAAGGCAGCTTGCCCGAGTAGTTCAAGACCGAACTCGTGAATTGAAAAAATCAAATGCAGAACTTGAAAAACTTAGCCTTGTGGCTAAGGAAACTGAAAATGCCGTTTTAATATTTGACGAAGACCTTAACCTTGAATATGCCAATCAAGGATTTACACATCTCACCGGATTTTTGCCTGAAGAAATCATACAATTACGTGGTGCTAACATTAAACAACTTACCTATAATGAGAATATTGAGTCCATTTTAAGAGAAGCTATAGATGGCCAAAAATCGGTGGTTTATGAATCGCGCATCAGGCATAAAGAAGGAAGAATGGTTTGGGCCAGCACTACGCTTACACCAATCTTCGACCACAATACACATACCGAGTTACAAAAGGTAGTAGTAATTGATACAGATATAACCGAGCGCAAAACAATGGAAGACCGCTTAAAAGAAAATATAAAAGAAAGGGATCTTTTATTGCGCGAAATACATCACCGGGTAAAAAATAATCTTCAGATTATTATCAGCTTATTCAACCTGCAAAGCTACTATGTACAAGATGAAAACTCATCTAAAGTGTTGCAGGATGGACAACACCGCATAAAGTCGATGGCGCTAATTCATGAAAAGTTTTACCAAAGCGAAGGCTTATCTAAAATTGATTTTAAGGATTATATACAACGTCTTGCCGATAATTTATCTATCACATTTAATGCGCTTACTCCAAAACCAAAAATAACCATCAGTGGAGATAATAGCGCGTTGGATATTGATACAGCAGTGCCATGTGGGCTCATATTGAACGAAGTTCTTTCCAACTGTTTTAACCATGCCTTTAACAGCAATAGCATCAACCCCGAAATACAAATTAGTTTTAATCAAATCAGTCCAAGTAAATATAGCCTCGAAGTTAATGACAATGGAATAGGACTTCCCCCTTCTTTCTCGATAGAAACCAGTGAATCATTAGGTATGCAGCTTATTCAAGCCTTGTGCGAACAACTTGAAGGTAAAATCGAATTAGAATCGGCTAATGGAACTTCGTTTAAGATTGATTTTTCGAAAGTTAATTAAGCCAGGCTACTCCTTTTTTTTCAGCACCTAAATTATTGTAACAAGAAGATAACCCAAGCCTTAAGCTAAAACAATTATAATTACCTACTTTACGTTTTAAAAAATACTTTTGCTGTATGAATGCTCATAGGTTTTTACTTTTATTGGCTAGCACTTTTCTATGGTCAGACATAATGGGGCAGCCTAATTACCCTCCATTCTCTAAACTTTACAACCAACAGTTAGTGCCGCGTATCGATATTATAATGGATAATGACTCGCTAATAGCTATGCTTGCAAACACATTTAGTGAATATGAATATCCGGCTACTTTTATTTTTAATGATGGCATATATAATGATTCGATTACCCTTGTTGGAATTCGATTACGTGGGAACACTTCGCAAAATGCTGCAAAAAAATCGTTCAAAATATCCTTCAATACCTTTGTAAGTGGACGCAAATATGACGGTGTAGAAAAACTAAATTTAAATGGAGAACATAATGACCCAAGCATAATACGCGCGCACTTATATTGGCACACGGCTGCAGCTGCAAGAATTCCGGCACCACGTAGTAATCACATCGAGCTGTATATAAATGGCAACTACCGCGGGTTATATCTTAATGTTGAACACCTGGATGAAGAGTTTATTCAATCGCGCTATATTTTTAATTATGGCAACATCTACAAATGTCTTTACCCTGCAAACCTCAATTATATTAATATTAACCCTAACTCTTATAAACTTCAATTTGGAGGCCGAAGAGTGTATGAGTTAAAAAACAATCTTGCAAAGGACAATTATGAGGGGCTTGCAAAATTTATTAGCACACTCAATTCAAACCTGTTGCCTTATCATCGCGATTCGCTCGAAGAATTATTTAATGTAAACGGATTTCTCCGCTGTTATGCGCTGGATATTCTGACCAGCAACTGGGACAACTATGGTGGCAATAACAACAACTACTATCTATATGAAAATCCACATACAGGTAAAATAGATTTTATGCCTTATGATACCGACAATACTTATGGCATTGATTGGTTTGGCATTGATTGGGGTGTACGAGATATTTACAACTGGCACACCGATGCAAACAATCGCCCATTGGTAACTAAGCTACTTGCATATCAGGATTACCGCGATCGGTTTTCGTTTCTGATGAACAAGCTCATTCAACAACAAACAGCGCAAACGATTTTGCAACCATTTATTGATAGCACTAAAAACAGAATTGCACCTTATGTAACTAATGACCCTACTACCCGCTCGACTATGGTTTTACACCTACCGATTTTACAAACTCGTATACACAAGGTTTGGGCGGCCATGTACCCTATGGCATTTATGATTTTATAAATACCCGAAACAACGCTGCGTTGCAACAATTGCAACTAAATAATATATCACCCATGTTTAGTGATACCCGGATTTTACCGCTTTCGCCACATGGCAGCGACTCCATCGAAATAAGAACTTGGGTAGAGGATGAAGACAATGCTCTTCAGGTAAATTTGTTTTTTAAAGTAAACTGGAATGGTCTATTTGTGCCAGCACCCATGTACGATGATGGACAGCATGGGGATGAAAATGCAGGCGATGGCATCTATGGATTGGTATTACCGCCCCAAAATGTAACTGACACTATATACTATTATATAGAAAGCACTGACGTGCTTATGGCTACTGGCAGGGAGCCACGTAGCGGTTATAATAAGATAATCGTTACCAATCTTCCCGCCTTGTATCTAAATGAATGGTGTGCAGAAAACACAAACGTTGTTCAAGACAACACCGGTGATTATGATGACTATTTTGAAATTTTTAATAATGGTTCTTTGCAACATACACACACCATTTATGCGAGCGATGACTTTTCAAATCTGAACAAATGGAATCTTGGTGACACTTTGATTGAATCGAACAAATTTTTATTATGCTGGGCCGATGATGAAAAAAAAGAAGGAGTAAATCATGCTTCATTCAAATTAAATGCTGCAGGCGAACAAATAATATTAAGCGAATTTAATGGCAAGACCTATAACCTACTTGATTCTGTTTCGTTTGGCAACATGCCCGCAAATCAAAGTCTTGGCTATTATCCCGATGGCACGTTGCCTGTTGTGGTGCAACCTATAAATACTCCGGGTTACTCAAATTTATCAGCCCAAGCTATAAAAAACAATGCAATGCTAAAGGTTGTAATTTTTCCGAACCCCACGCAGGGACAACTTAGCATACTAACTAATACATCAAAACCTGCTACTTGTATTATTCAAAATTCGCTCGGTCAGAATTTGATTAACACACAATTCAATAATTCACTCTCCATCAATTTAAGCAACTATGAAAACGGTATTTATTTCGTAAGAATTATTATCGAATCAAGCACATATAAGCAAAAATTGCTTTTGATGAAAAGGTAATTCTACTTTTTTGTAAATAAAAATTATTGAAAAATATGATTAAGCTAACATGGAATACGCAGATATCGCTATACTCATTATTCCGCTAATTGCTGCATTTGTTGCGGGCTTTGTTGATTCCATTGCCGGAGGTGGAGGGCTCATACAACTACCAGCCTTGTTTTTTACGTTTCCACAAATGCCCTTACAAACTACTATTGGCACTAATAAATTTCCAAATTTTTTGGGAACCATCATTGCTGCAATACAATATAATAAGCTTACCACCATTTATAAGAAGAATTTGCTTGCGGCTTTACTCCTTTGCTTTACAGGCGCTTTGTTGGGTACTTATTTTCTTCAAAAAGCAAATGCAGCTATCTTTAAACCCGTGCTGTTTGTGGTACTGATAATAATTGCAATTACCATTTACTTTAAAAAAGAATTTGGATTAAAAAAAATATCAGTCACTCCGTTAATGCAAAAAATCTATCTGCCATTGACCTTTGCAGTAGGCTTTTACGATGGTTTAATAGGTCCGGGAACAGGAATTTTTCTAATTCTAATTTGCGTTTATTGCTGTGGCCATGATTTACTTCAGGCTTCTGCTACAGCTAAAACGTTAAACTTATCATCAAATTTTGCAAGCATCCTCCTGTTCGTATTTCATAATCAAATAACATGGAAAATAGCAATTCCTATGACAGCCTGCAATATTGCAGGTGCCTACTGGGGAAGCAAGATGAGTGTGCTACGTGGAAATAAATTTATCAGGCAAATACTTTTTTTGGTAATCGTATTAGTTATTGCCCGCTTCGGGTACGATGTTTTTAAATCATACTTTTAGAAATAAAACATGCATTAGTTCATATAAGAAGTAATCGTATTACAAATTAATAAGTTTGGCAAATTCTACGCTTCCATCTTCAAGTACTAAGCGTAACGTATAAATTCCTGAGGGCACGGATGATATATTTAACTCGTATGAAGCTGCAAGGGCTTTTACATCTATTTTGACTTCCATTCCACTCATATCGAATAAAACTAGTGAAGAAATTTTTTGGCTGCCAGTAACTATGCTTATATACCCTGTTGCATTGTTGTAAATAAAAAAGTCGTTTTTAATATTGGATAGCTTAACCACTTCGCTAAGTGTAAAGTGACCATTAAAATCGGTTTGCCTCAATCGGTAATAGGATGTCCCAACCAGCGGCTTCTTATCTGTAAAAGAATAAGTTTGCACCTGAAATGAACTTCCTTTGCTTTTTACGTTAGATAAAAGCTGCCAATCTTTTAAATTTCGCGAACGCTCAATCGAAAAATAATTATTCTGATCTTCCATTGCGGTGGTCCAGGTTACAAGGGCTTCTTCGTTTCCTAATGTCACATTAAAATTTAAAAGCGTAATTGGCAACGTACTTCCGGGATCATTAAATCCAAACCCAAAAGAAGTAGCATTACCGGCAAAGCCACCTCCACCACCACCTCCATTTAATAAATTCTGCCCTGCACAAAATGTGTTTTTCAAGGGACAACATCCATTCATTATCGTTGCTGAATAGGGAGTGCCCCACTTATCAGACTGCATCGATACATTGACCGAACTAGAATCTTTGTTGTTTGTGATAGGTGTAAGCGAAAAGCAGAAAGTATAAGCAAGGCAAGAATTGGGGCTGCCATCAAAATCGCCACGACCTACTCCGGCCGAATCTACAAAATCAAATGTGCAAGAGTCACCAGCTTGGGTGCCTGCCCAATGACCTTTATTATAAAACCCCAGAGTTACGGGAGCACATTGTACATTGGTAAATCCTTTTGCAAACTTAAAGATAAATTGTTTGATGCCTTCATCACCTGTGGTGTTCTTAAAAAAAGTAGTAACGCACATAAAGCCTTGCATATACAAAGGTGCTAACGTCATAGGATCGGTTTGAAAAACTCCATTATACTGTACTTGAAAAAAAGGGTTTGCAGCCGTAAAGATTGGCAAGGCACAAAGACTTGCATCAAAACCCAAATTACCTTTTGTATTTGGAACATTAATAATTGTTGTTGATGTGTCAGCACCTACCGAAAAATCAAAACCCATTGGCCCTTGCGAATCTATCCAGATATAATAATCAAAAGCATTGGCTACGATATACATCATATGACTTGTTCCGCTAAGAAAGCTTCCGCCCAAACATGGGCCGGTTCCACAGTTTGCTGTTTCTACTAAAACACTATAAGGTTGCGTGGCATTATAAACCGAAATATAAAGCTTTAATGCTCCATTGGGAGCATGAATGCGGTAACATACATCCTCTCCCGGTTTGTTACATGCTACTGGTGCATCGTCTAAAAAACCAAAATTAGTTTGTTGTGTGTAGATGGAATCGGGACAAATATCAATTACAAAAGGGCTGGAGCAATTTGCCTGTGGCAAAGCAGGAAAGCAAAAATGCAGAGATAGCGCTAGCAAAGCAATCCATTTAATTTTGTCGTAACTGAAATATAAAGTGCGACAAACAGCATGCATAACAAGCAGTGCAGGATAGGAGTATTTTAAAGCATCCATAACGAAATAGTTTTAATTGGTTTGACATTAGGTACACTATAATTGTTGTTTTATTATTTGACATAAGAACTCCAGGCAATAAAATTTGCATCTTTTTCTTATTCATGAAATGTAAACTGTGAAATCTGTAAATCCTTTGTAGTATTGCCTTGGGTGCTTGTACTCGCTAACTATAACAAGTCAATTTTTATGCCAACATAAATCGGATATGCATAATATTTATAAACTTAAATGTAAAACGTATATAGTTATGGTTACTTTTTACTTACAGCAATCATAACTGCAAATGCTTCTGCATTGTGCTGATTGTTATCATTGCCTTGCACAAAATATCGGGAAACAAAACCATCGAGATACAAGGCATGGGTACATCCTTTATCTTTAAAAAATGATGCAAAATCATGAAACGTAATTTTTTCTTTGGATATGGCCATGAAGACATTCCCCTTACTATCAATTCCAACTCCATTGCGTACCTGCTTATTGACAGATGTTGTATTGAATATTGGATTGATGCGACTATCCAACAAAAGTATGGGACCACTTTGGGTGGCAAATTCAACATCATCATTCAAAATAAAATCAGCAGTAGTGCATATAAATGCCTTTTCTTTTTTATCTAAATAGAATACACCATTTGGATGCATATAAAAATTGCCTGCTCCACTATCACTGTTTATGGGGTGCAACACCTTCCCATTTTCTATATATAATCCAACCGGGCTTGTATCGGGTTTGTACATACCCCCATTCATAGCAAAAACCATGATTTGCCTATTCTGTTCGATAATTTCTGAAAGCGAAGCCAATGAATTGATGGAATTCCCTACACTATCCTGCCAGTGCATGCTTATCCGCTCCTTCGATTGATTAACCACATAATAATAAATAGGAGTTTCGGGCAATACGCACGCCATGCAAACAGCTATTACGCATGCAATGCTCATAGCAATCTTAAAAAAGAAAATATTTTTGATATTGGACACGCCCTGACTTAAAGAATGTGCAAAATGATAACTTTTAGCAAACATTAGGCACATGTATTTGTTATAGATAGCATAAAAAATAAATAGGGCAGCGGTAGTCTTTTGAATTGAATTTTCAATTAATTACCTTTGCACCACTAAATAAAAAACCAATAATTTTTTAAAAAATAAAATGATAAAAACACAAGAACAAAAGTATGTAGCTCACAAAGTGAAAGACATTTCGTTGGCTGCATGGGGACGCAAAGAAATTAAGCTTGCAGAGTCAGAAATGCCCGGCTTGATGGCCCTACGCGAAGAGTATGGACAATCGCATCCATTAAAAGGAGCACGTATTGCAGGATGCTTACATATGACCATCCAAACAGCGGTGTTAATAGAAACATTGCAGGCTTTGGGTGCAGAAGTTACCTGGTCATCATGTAATATTTTCAGCACGCAGGATCATGCCGCGGCTGCTATAGCAGCCGCAGGAATCCCGGTATATGCCTGGAAAGGGATGAATGCTGAAGAGTTTGACTGGTGTATTGAGCAAACCCTGTTTTTTGGCGAAGATCGTAAGCCTTTGAACATGATATTGGACGATGGTGGCGATTTAACCAATATGTTTTTGATAAATATCCAGAGTTGATTCCAGGTATTAAAGGCCTTAGCGAAGAAACAACAACAGGAGTTTTACGATTAAATGAGCGGATGCAAAATGGCACCTTACACATGCCGGCTATTAATGTGAATGACAGCGTTACCAAATCGAAATTTGATAATAAATACGGATGTCGCGAATCATTGGTAGATGCTATACGTAGAGCTACCGACCTAATGATGGCTGGCAAAGTGGCTGTGGTTGCAGGATTTGGCGATGTAGGAAAAGGCAGTGCCGAATCGCTTAGAGATGCTAAAGTACGCACGCTTGTAACCGAAATAGATCCAATATGCGCATTACAAGCAGCTATGGAAGGCTATGAAGTTAAAAAGATGGATGATGCTATAAAAGAAGCTGATATTGTGGTAACCACTACCGGCAATTTCAACATTATTACTGAGCGTCATTTCAGAGCAATGAAACATAATGCAATCGTTTGCAACATAGGTCACTTTGATACTGAAATTGATATGGCATGGTTGAATAAGAATTATGGCCATACCAAAGAAGAGATAAAGCCGCAAGTTGATAAATATTCAATTGATGGAAAAGACATTATTGTACTTGCCGAAGGCCGTCTTGTAAATCTAGGTTGCGCCATGGGTCACCCATCATTTGTAATGAGTAACTCATTCAGTAATCAAACAATAGCTCAAATTGAATTGTGGGCCAACCATGATAAATATGAGAATAAAGTTTACACGTTGCCAAAGCATCTAGATGAAAAAGTAGCACGTTTGCACCTTAAGAAAATTGGCGTTGAGATAGATGTTCTTTCACAAGCTCAGGCAGATTATATTGGTGTTAATGTAAATGGCCCTTACAAATCTGATTTCTACCGATATTAAGATTTTTTAATGGTAAAATAAAAAGGCGGAAAAAATTTTCCGCCTTTTTATTTTATGGCTTATCCTCTTGTTTTTTCCTTATGCTTAATAATCTGTTTACGCAATGCTTCTACCGCTGTATCGGTGCTTTCTTCAAAGCTCTTGCTCTGCTCCTTGGCAAAAAGCAACTTACCCTTGGTATTCAGCTTAATTTCTGTAATTTTATTCTCCTGACTTTGAGACTTGTCTAATTTCATAAAAACTTCTCCATCAATAATATCTTCGTAAAACCGAATCAGTTTGTCAACACGCTCTTCAATAAAAGCAATTAATTTTTGGTCTGCATCAAAATGAATGCTTTGCACTTTTAATTTCATAATTCATCATTTTTTAAAATCGTTTAACTTATAAAATCTAACACGTATAAAATCTTTATAAAGAAATATAGAGTGTCTTTCATATTCAACTTATATATAGCGTAAATTAATAAATTATCCACCACCCCTTGGATGTGCTAGTAGGTGAATATTCTTTAATTTTTCAATAGTATTATGTGTATAAACCTGAGTAGCTGCCAACGAAGCATGTCCCAATATTTCTTTAATCGCATTAATATCAGCACCATTATCAAGCATATGTGTGGCAAAAGTATGACGCAGTACATGGGGGCTCTTCTTTTCTCTGGTGCTGTGTGGCGCTAACTTGCGCTTTACTAGGCGATACACATATTTTCTATTTATCGGTAGCCCATTTTTGGCGATAAAAAACTCTGACGTCTCTATTGGCTGCTGGCTTCTCCAATCAAAGTACTCGCTTGCCTTTGCACAAAATCCGGCAGTTACCGGTACTACACGCTCCTTATTTCTTTTACCTAACACTTTAAGTTGCTGTTTATTCAGATTTACATCTCCCAGCTTTAAACCAACAAGTTCTGCTAATCGAATTCCGCAATTGTAAAACAACTCCATTATTATTTGGTCACGTTGGTCATAAATTCCTTCACCTTCTTCTTTAGGCTCATCCAATAATAATTGCATTTTGCTCTTCTCAATAAACACAGGCAATTTTTTTGCCATTTTGGGAGCTTGAATTTTCTTCATAGGATTCTCGCTCAACTCGCCCTGCTTAATCAAGTACTTATAATACGTGCGTAAGGTCGTTATCTTTCGGTTTATGGTACGTGCCGATATTTCGTTATCCATTAAGCTAACTATCCATGAACGTATATAATGATAGTTTACATCGGCTATCGATGTTGTTTCAAATTGTGCTTGTAAATAAATATAAAACTGCTCTATATCGTTATGATACGCGGTAATAGTATGCGAAGAATATCTCTTGTGATGGGTAATGTAATTCAAAAAGCCGCTTATATCCATTATACCTCTTTTTTCAAATAAAGCCAACGTAAAAGTATGATAAAATATTCTCTACGCAAGTTTAAGTAACTAATAATTGAAAGTTAAATATACACACCGGATGTTTATAAATAAAAGCAGCTAGAAATCACAAGTCAATAGGGATTGAAATACAAATAAAAGTTCTCAGAAAGCGGCTTATTCAATAGTAATATGCAGTTTCTTGAATCGCATAAATGAAATTGGAATCCGATAGCTGCCAAAAAATGAAACGAATATTTTTAACTTTTTAGAAAACCTCTGTTTTTTTTAAATGAAACTGAAGATTAAAAATCTATTATCGTTATGCGAAATGATGCTGTGGGCATATCAATATTCAGGTTATAAAAGAAAGGCGCGATTAAAACACATTAAGTTCGAAATGACTGAATAACTAACAATTAGGCAACTTGCTTTTGCCACAAAACTAAAAACAGTAGTCATTTGAAAACCAAAACAGATTCTATCATAAATTGTATTCTCTCAGTTACAACAACCAGTTAATTGGCAAACCCACCAATTAAAATCAATCCACAGCAATTACATGACTATCGAACCTATTGAATAGGCAGCTACTCGTAAATTTCTTAACAATAAAGTTTGAGCATAGAACAACTTTATACTTTACAAGCCTAATAAAGATTTATCAAATTGCTTGCTGTAGTCTTTTATCGCACGGAGACACGGAGGGGCACGTAGGAATATGATTTCGCAAATTGCCTTTTTGCTTGCTCTAGATTTTTTTTTCGCACGGAGACACGGAGGGGCACGCAGGAATACGATTTCGCTTATTGTCTTTTTGCTTTTTCTTAGTCCAACATTACCCACACAAACAAAAAAAAATCCCCCTTTCGGGAACCCAAAGGGGGATAGCGTATTTACTAAATCAGTTATTATTTTAATTCCAATTGTGCATCAGCAGGCACTTCTGTTACTGCTAATGGTGTAATTCCCCACTTAAGTCGTAACCACAAACGCTCGTGTAAGTAGTACAATAATATTTTGGTAAACACTTCGGCAAAACCAATCTTTAGTGCCTTATCAATCTCCCCAGTCCAAAACAAGGCAATCATTATGGTATCCATTGTACCAAATATTCGCCAGCTTACTCCTTTTATCAAACTGCGCGAGTGGTGGTCCACCCATTTCTGGGTACCATCAGGCAGCAATTTCAATTTGCGCATCCAATGTGCCCTCATCCATGCGCGTTCATGCAAGTAATACAAACCTACTTTTGTAATAACTTCGGTTCCGGCAATTTTACTGGCATCGCCTATACTGCCTGTAAATAACCACGATAAGAATAAGGTATCCAATGTACCAATAATCCTCCAGGTGGTTCCCTTTACAATACTTCTGGTATGTTTCTCATTCATACGATAAGCTTTAAAAATTTAAATTAAGACTGCAATGTTATACGTTTTTATTCTACCTATAAGGTAGATTTAATATAATTCGCCTAAAAAGTTATCAAGATTCATTTGTTCAACTTTTTAATAAGTTTTTTTTCAAAAAATTTACTCTCCTTATTGGTTAAGCAAAACCGAAAGTACTAATCATCTTTCAAAGAGTGTAAAAGTTAACCAAAACCGAAGCCGCCTTTTTCCGATAAAATATTAACACCTGTTAATACCCCAATTTGCTTGGCTATAACCAATTGAACATTCCAATTTAATACTACATTTGCGGCTCGAAAAAAAAATCAAAAACAAGCTATTTAAAATACTGTATGAATTTTTCTACTACTGATAATCAAAACATGATAGCGCAAACCGTGCGCGACTTTACCGAAAAAAATATACGACCCTATGTAATGGAATGGGACGAAAGTCAGGAATTCCCAATTCATGTATTTAAAAAAATGGGAGAACTTGGCCTGATGGGCATCTTGGTACCTACAGAATATGGTGGCGCAGGACTAACATATACAGAGTACGTTACAGCCATAGTAGAAGTTTCACGCGTTTGCGGCTCTATCGGCTTAAGTCTTGCAGCGCACAATTCATTATGTACCGGCCACATTATGCAATTCGGTACCGAAGATCAAAAAAAGCGCTGGCTTCCTAAACTTGCTACTGCAGAGTGGATTGGAGCCTGGGGCCTTACCGAACCTGGCACAGGCAGCGATGCCGGCAACATGAGTTGCGTAGCCACAACTGATGGCGATGGCTGGATAATTAACGGCACCAAATGCTGGATAACGCATGGCAAAAGCAGCAACATTGCCGTTGTTATTGTGCGAACCGGTGAGCGTGGCGACAGTCATGGTATGACCGCCTTTGCCATCGAAAAAGGAACACCTGGCTTTAGCGCAGGCCGCAAAGAAAACAAACTCGGCATGCGTGCCTCCGAAACCACCGAACTCATCTTTGACAATTGTCGTGTAACAAGAGACAACCTGCTTGGCAAGGTAGGCGAAGGCTTTATACAATCTATGAAAGTGCTCGATGGTGGCCGCATATCCATTGCAGCCCTTGGCCTTGGCATTGCCAAAGGCGCCCTCGATGCATCGGTAAAATATTCCAAAGAGCGCCAACAGTTTGGCAAACCTATTTCCGAATTTCAAGGTATTTCTTTCAAGCTAGCAGATATGGCCACAGAAATTGAAGCAGCAGAATTACTCACCTTTATGGCTGCCGATCTCAAAAACAGAGGCGAAAAAGTTACCAAGGTAAGCGCCATGGCAAAATACTACACCAGCGAGGTAGCAGTTAAGGCATCTACCGAAGCCGTACAAATATTTGGCGGCTATGGTTATACCAAAGATTTTCCGGTCGAAAAATTTTATCGCGACAGCAAACTATGCACCATAGGCGAAGGCACCAGCGAAATCCAAAAGCTTGTCATCGCCCGCGAGATACTTCGTTAAGTAATTTTTTTTCGAAACAGCGAACGTATACTTGCTTAGTAACAATAAGGTCCCGCTGTACGCTCATACTCCTCGCTCTACCCACCTGCCAACCTTGCTGCGGGGTATACGCTTCCATCGGGGTTAGTGATAATTAATTATTCCTTCGATTTATTATTTATTCCAATTAATACCAATTCTAATTATAAAATAGTCCAAACTATTTTATAATTTCAGAATGGTTAATGCCGATATAGCTTGAAAATAGTACAACCAAATGAAATGAAGATTGGCCTATATTGAAAGCATAATCGGTATAAAATACCGAAGCATTTTGTTCCATAGTGTTTGTGCATGAAATGTGTCTAGTGCAACAAGCAGGCTTCAATATAATCAAAGCTTAATAATCCTCTTGGTCACACTAACACCATTACCACTAATTCGCATCAAGAGCGTGCCGGTAGGCATTTCATCCAATGGTATGCGATATTCCTTTTTTGGATAAACAGGCAATTCAAATAGCAATTCGCCCGACATACTTATTATTTCAAACGTGTAAGCCACCTCATTTTGCAAACCCGTTATCGATATCGAAATTTCTTCTGTAGCAGGATTTGGCTTGGCATGTATGGCCAACCGCGAATTTATTTCATTCATACCAACATAACATCGCATATCTTCCATAAACCAAAGTGGATACGATGGCACAGCAACAGTATCGGTAAGGTTATAAGCACCATTTGCAAAAATCACTTCATTCTTATTGCTCTATGGAGCCATAATCATCATATATGGAGGTGAGCTAAATCCGTAAGTATTCGAATGCGCTGCATTACAATATACATTATTAATAATGGTGTCAAATGTGTTTGACAAACGACTATAGGAAATAATTTTTTTATGCATTGCCTTTGGCGAACCATCAAACATAGCTTGATAATAAACAGGCATCGACTCATTGGTATTGGCAAAAGCAATTCCCAAATTCGGAAACAGGTTGGTGGTAGTGGCTACGGATGAAATAAAATTATACCGCAATAAATTTGTAATCGTATCTCCGGGGCTTGCAAACAAGAATGCATTATTTGCACCATATGTTGCAAATTTTGAATTCTTAAAATCATCGGCTAAAACAATATCATTCACTACAATTCCAACGGTAATATTAAATTTCAACATGCGTTGCGTTCCAACCGAATCACCTACCAATATAATCTCCTTAAAATTAAAATTATCGGTTCTGCAAAAGGTTTCATATTTCAATTTCAGAGATACCGAAGATGATAGAGTGAAATTTGGCAATTGATAAAATTTTTAATCATACTGCTAACCACCTTGAGCTAAAGTTACAATGCAATATAGAGAATCGTAAACAAGAAAAGATTTTACATAGTCTACTGGAGTTGGCATGCTATCCTTCAATTGACAATTGGGAAGCAGGTTTGCAAGTGGAATTGTCGTGTATGAATAAATCATAGGCCCATTTACAATTGCAAAATGGCGATTATCGCCATATACACCTATGTACTGTCCACGCCATTCTATAGCAACATCTTGCAAACCCAAATTAGGTAACGTATCAATAGGAACATACACCCATTGCAAGCCACTCTCAAACAAATAACCAAAATTTGGCTTTTCATTTGCAGCCGAATCACCTTTGCAAAAAACGAAATGATTGACATCCCAACATCCATTGTGTGTCTTTAGATTTGCCTGATGAGAAATCTTTGCTTCAACAATTTTCTCTTTTTCATTTGGCAAGGCCATTAATGCGGTGCCAATTAATGTAAATAAGGTAACTAAAATGATTTTCATGTTTATGTGTTTTTAAAGTTATCGACAAGGTAAATAGACTTTTCAAAATATGCAAGCCCAATAAATTCTAAAAACACACTCGATAAAAACATGTTATGCGAAAAAAGTGTTGCCTTAATGCAACACTGCATTTGATTAAAAATGATGAGTAAAGTAGATACACTTTAGTAATGTTTCATAAAACATCGGTTTTCGTCTTGGCGATGTGGCGGATTTTTAACACAAAAGTTCAATAGAATTACTGCTGTTGAACCTTGCACAAATGTTTCATAGAAGCACGTCAGTTCGCATTTTGTCAAACCGATATAACGGTGCCTATTTATATTGCCATCATGTCGCTTACCGGCTGCGATATACGACAATGCCCCAAGTGCCTAACAGGCAAATTGGTTCTTTTAGCATCTTTCAAATATTTTAATGGGCGATTAATAAATTCAGAAGAATTGAGCAACCGCGGCTCACCAAACCAATCAAAATCCCTCCACTATGAAAACAAAAAGTAAAAAACAAACAACATACACACTCCAAAAAAACATCTGCATTGCGGGTAAGGGCTCTTATATGCCTTTCTTAAAAATAACTGCCAAACAACGTATACACCAACTGTTACAGCCATCAAATTCCCCACAGAACTCCGATACAAATACACCTATACACCCGACAGGCTGTAGCTCCTACTAAGCGCATCGCGGCACGTGTCGCTGAACATTTATCCCGTTAGCTTGCGGTCGGGATTTATCCCGTTAGCATGCGGTCGGGAACATCTATACGAAAACCCCCTCGTTTGCTCTACTCGATTGGGGTTTCGTATAGATGGCCAAATGTGACGCGGTCGGCTTTTATTTCCTCTTAATTTTTGAAATTGTCGCTCCAACTGATTTTGTCGGCTTGTCCATATCTTTTATTGCAAAGTCAATCGCGTCTCTTATCAAAGCTTTTACTTTTGGGTTTCTATAATCAGTTGACTTTTCTACGTCAATGTGCCTAATTAAATTTCCTGTTCCTGTCAACAGTTTATTCGGGTCTTTCAATAGCGCTCCTTTATTAAAGCCCAAGTTTAGATGATTTGTATAGATTGGTAGCATGCAAAATGCGTCTGATAGCTTTTCTGATATTGAAAAAACTGCTGTCAAGGCGTGTGTATGATAAATTAGCTCATTACTGTCAGGATACAGGTCTAAAATGTATAGTCGTAAATCGCTAAAAAGTTCAATGACTTTCTGGTCCTTATAATTTAACAAGAATTGAAAGTCTGGATGTATTGGTCTCGGCTTTGTCATCTCGCTGTATTGTCATATTGCATTGCACATATTAAATTGCCTTCTGTGTCTAAAAACTTTGCAATCCAACCAACATAAGGAATAGCCGTTCTTGGCATGAGAACTTGTCCGCCATTAGCATTGACTTTTTCAATAATATCATCAATATTCTCAACGCTAATCGAGCATTCCAAACCAATAATTTTGTCAGGAACTGGGGAATACTTCCTTGATTGCAATGCTCCGATTAGTTCACTGTTTTCGGACTTGTCGGCTTTGATTTGTAAAAAATCTTCTTGTCCGTAAGATTGGAAATCCCAATCAAAAACTCCGTCATAAAAACTCTTTGCCCGTTCCATGTCGTCAATGTGAATGGCAAAATGAGTCAGTTTGTTGCTCATATTTCTTTGTTTAAATTGTTAATGTGTCGTCCTTTAAGCTGCCGCAAAACGTGGCGGAAACTACAAGAAGTTGGCGATTTCGGAGACGTAAACTGGTCTGACAATACTGAACTTGATACGAAGCACAAAGCTTCATTTAACCACAGAACCGCCAATTTCTTGTAGGTGCTGTTATGCGTTCGTGCTGGTTTCATTCGTATTATTTGCCTTATCTTCTAATTTCTCAATAGTCTTTTTTGCATTTGCCAATCTTGTTGCCTTATTATTCTCCACCAGCTTCACTGTTGTCCACTTTTCTAATTTGTGGTGCAGGGGCACAAGCAAAGCCGCTATACAAACTAACGCAATCAACATTAAAATGGGTGAGTGATGAGTAATTCTTTCTAAGAATGGATGCAGTAATAGATTGAGAAATTCAAAAACAAGTAACAAAGCAATCACGCCAAAAAAAGAAATCAGTTTAGTGTTGGAAATAAAACTTCGGCTAAGAAAAAGGAATAGGATTATAAGGGTAACAAGTCCGATTGCGATTAATGCGTATTGAATATTTTGTTTGCGTTCTTCTTCGGACTTTGTTTTTTCTGATGTTAACTCTTGTTGTCGTAATTGTTCATTAAACTCAAGTGTTTGCAAACGATTAATTTTTTCACGACTGAAAACACTATCTCTCGTTTCAATCATTAGTTGTTGATACTTGAACGCACTGTCAATTTTATTTTCCTGTTTGTAAAGTTTTGTCAATAAAGTGCTGGCTTGCAGTTGCTGAACCAAAAGATTGAATTGCCTGTCAATCACTAAACCTTTTGTGGCGTAGTAAATGGCCGAGTCCCGTTGATTGAAACGGTCAAAGTGTTCGGCAAATTCGCAATAACCACGGGCAAGTAGCCGTATGTTATTTACTTCAGAATTTAATTGAAATGATTGCCTGAAAAATTCAACGGCAAGTTGTTCTTTACCCATCTTGGAATATATAATTCCCATTGTTGAATGTAATCCTCCTCCATAAACATTTTTGCCTTGAAATTTTCTGAAATTCATAGCAAGAGCTTCCTGAACATAGGTGTATGCAGAATCCAGGATTCCAAGTTGTTCGTAGGATTTCCCCTTATCAACTAAAAGCGCATTTAATACCTGATTGTCGGGAATAGAATTCGTTAAATTTTCTGCTTTTGTATAATAGTTTATGGCCTCGCGGTAATTTCCTGCATTTCTGTTTACCATTGCTATACCGTTGTAAATATTCCCTATAAGCATGGTGTCGGCAAGCGGTTCGGCTATTTGCAATGCTTTAAAATAGGTTTCCTTAGCATCAGGATAATTACCTGCCCACCACAATGAACCCGCAAGATGTGACAATGCCTGTGCTTCAGTGCCGGCAGGAAAACTGTTTCTGTTTTTAATACAAAGCAGCAACGCTTGCTGCGAATAAAATACCATCGAATCATTGCTCACATATTGATACACGTCACTTATGTACCATAAGATTTGCACTTTAACACTATCTGCATTTTCTGTTGCTAAAATATTACGCAATAAATCGATTGATTTCTTAGAGTACAACACCATTGAATCAACATTGGTGTTAGAATATGCATTGCTAATTTGAATCGCTAACTCAATTTTTGCACTTTCTGTTGTTGCTACTATCAGTTGCTGTTTCAAACTGTCAATATGCGATTGCTGTGCATTTGTAAGTGCCACACAAAAGAAAAAAAGAAAAGTAAAGCAGAATTTTATTTTGGTCATGTTGCAAATATCGCATTTATTACTGTTCATTTCTTGCAATCAGTTTGAAGTTCCGATGTCGCCAAAGCATGACGCATAAAGTCAGCCTGCGAAAAAATTGCTCCTTAAACATCTGCACGTTAACAACATGTGGTAAAAATAAAAATTACATCGACACCATTGCCTTACCATAGCAAAAATAATAAATATGCAGCACATAGCTGAGGACTGCCGTCATCAAATAGAAATATCAAGTTTAGATTTCAACATCGATACTGAAAATTTTGTCGTTTGTTTGTTCCATGGTTGCTATTGTTTATTAATTGTAATTTATAATTGTAGTTGATGCATCTTGCTTCAATTCTCTATAACGAAATAAGATTTTTAATACATTTATTTTAATTCTTGAATATAAGTTCCCTTGCCCAAAATAATAGTTTAGGTAAAGGTTGTTTTAAAAATAAACTGAGCGAGGTGCATATATAATCTACTTGATAAAATACCCTCTGCGGGGTAACTTTATAATAGCTTCACTATTTAATATTTCAAAACGCCCCGCTGCCTGAAAGCATATCTGTTCGTTTGTTTGTCCATTCATTTGTTGTTTTTCAATATCAATTGCTGGCAAACGATTATACTGTGATGCTAACGCAATGCGACCAGGCTCGTCTGTGAGTATGAGTATGCCTTGTCAAGCGCAATAGCTAGAATATATGCTCCAACCACACCATCATCAAAGTTGAGGCTCATTAAGATTATTATTTCTCAATTTGATTCCACATTGTGGTAAGTTGATTCAAAATTTGATTTCTACTAAAATTGGAATTATCTTGAATGTTCAAATTCTTACTTTTCAAGCGGTATCAAATTACCCTCTTTTAAGTGTTTTTCCATATAATGTTTCATTAATGGACCAGCAATTAAAATTGTTACCATGGTCATTACTACTAATGCAACAAAAACTTTTTCATCAATAATTCCTGCTTGTAATGCAATTAAACCCAAAACAATTTCTTGTGAGCCACGTGCATTCATTCCAAATGCAATGGCCATACTTTCGTTTTTACCAAGACCGCTTAAACGGCTTCCAACACCAGCGCCAACAATTTTTGCAATACAAGCAATAGTTAGAATTATAAGTACAACTTGCAAATCAAAATTGGTTACAAAGTTCACACGTAAGCCAACCGAAGCAAAGAACAATGGAGCGATGATATTGATAATAAACTGTTGTAATACATGTTGAGTAGTTTCTGAAAAATGTTTGGAATCACCAACAGCCACACCAATTAAAAATGCCCCAAAAACACCTCGAATACCTAAATATTCTGTAAAAACCGCACCTAGCAAGCACAGGCAAATTCCAACGGTAATGATACCTCCGGGAGGGGATAAGAATCTTGAAGTAAATGCCAAAATTTTATCCACTACCCAGCGTCCGATAGTTACCATAAAAATCGCAAACAAAAGCACAACAAAAATTGCCCCCGGAGAACCTTCACTTCTGGATGAGTTCATCATTTGTAAAATAATTGAGAATAAAATCCAGCCTAGAAAATCATCAACCATTGCTGCCGTCAAAACCAAACCACCAACTTTGGTGCGAATCATTTTTAAGTCAAACAATACTTTCACTATTACAGCAAGTGCTGTAATGGAGAGTGCTGTCCCAAAAAACATTGCCGCCACTAATTTATTTTCGCTGGGTGTGGATAGGATGTAATCATGAAAAAACCAGATAACGGCAAATCCTAAAGCAAACGGAAAGGCGATGCCAGCCAGACTAATAATAGATGCCTGCTTACCTTGTTCCCTGATTTGTTTTAAATCGACCTCCATACCGGCTACAAACATTAAAAGTATTACACCAATATTTGCTAAACCATCAAAAGCGCCAAAGGCTCGTTTATCAGCAATAAAAGTATCAGAAAAAAAGTCAGGATAAAAAGTGCCTAACAAGGAAGGGCCAATTATTATGCCTGCTAAAATCTCACCCACAACAACTGGTTGCTTAAGTTTACGGAACACTTCTCCTAAAAATCTGGACGCAATTAAGATGATACTAACAATGACTAAGAAATGTAAAACTTCTTCGCCCTTAAGTTTAGAAACGGTTTCAACAACTTTACTTTTTTGAAGCGAATCTTCAACCGTTGCTTGAATTTTTTGCAAAGTGTCAATCGAATTGCTTGCTATTTGTAAAATCATATTATCATTATTTTTGTTTAAGTGCGGCAAATATAATAATTAATCATTATTCTATAAAGATAGTAGAATAATAGAAGCTATATATTGTAATGATAAACTTTTAAAATTAATCGTGTTTTAATAAATCGCTAAACCAACTTTATTTTAATAACACTTAATTGTCAATATTAAATATTGGCTAATTTGAAAACTAATGTTTGATTAAACAAATGTTGATGCGGAGCAGTGTACCGCCAATTTTGGGTAGGTGCTGTTATAGCCAGTTTTTTAAATAAGTTTTTTAAAATATCGAAAGAAAATTTTGAAAATAGCTATCAAAACTAACGCAATTATTCCGCCTAGTATGCCAAAAATAAATTCTTTTATAATGGTTGGCCACTTAGGTAAAATATGGTGCAAATACTCAATGTTGTGCGTAAATATACCACCAGACACAAGTAATAATGCTATCGTTCCTACCACCGAAAATATTCTGATAACAATTGGTAAGGCATTAACCAATAACTGACCAAGTTCGTTTAAAATTCCTTTTTTATCAGATTTCGCAATCAGCATAAATCCAAAATCGTCCATACGAACAACCAGCATTACAATGCCATAAACACCTACAGTAGCTATTATGGAAACAACTGATATGGTTAAGATTTGTACAGTTAGGTCTTTATTTAAAACTGTACTTAAAGCAATAATTACTATTTCAACAGAGAGTATAAAATCGGTGGTTATAGCTGATTTTATTTTTACTTTTTCCAATTCAGCATCTTGTTTAATTTCTCCTGCTTCAGTTTGCTTTGCAGGTTGATTTTTATGAAAGAAGTATTCTGCAATTTTTTCTACACCTTCAAATGCGAGGTAAAAACCTCCTATTATAAGTATTACTATGATGGCAGCCGGTAAAAATATATTTAATAATAAAGTTACAGGCACAATAATTAACTTGTTAATAAATGAACCTTTTGTAATAGCCCATAGAACAGGAATTTCTCTGGATGATACAAAGCCTGTTGATTTTTCGGCATTAACAGCCAAATCATCACCAAGTATTCCGGCTGTTTTTTTTGTAGCAAGCTTGGCGTTAATGGCAACGTCATCCATCAATGCAGCGATGTCGTCTAAAATTGCAAAAAAACCTGAGGCCATGTTGGTATTAAATTTGTTTTGATTATAAATTAAAACATTTTTGTTAAATATTCGGGTATGGTGTTTAAAATAAATGTTTTGTCGATGTAGTGTCGTTTACAATTGCCTATAACGTCAGACTGTGAAAAAACCACCTCCTTCAACTGCTGCAGGTTAATAACATGTGGTAAAACTAAAAAACAAAACAACGCGCGTGTAGTATTTTTGTAAAAAAAATATTTTGCATGCATCACATAGCACAAGCCAATAGACATCTGGTAGATTTTTTTCCGCTCGTTTTCTAGAGTAGAGTAGGGGTCTAAAAAGATTGTATTAAAATCTCAGTGAATCGTATACACACATAGTTAAACACCCAAAAAAGTAAAATTGCTTTACTATTACACCTAAGCAATTTAGCACACCCCCCCAGCAAAGCCACTCAATTATGACGACACCCCATGCCGGTGTCGCTGAACACCCCGTTAGAGAATACGGGGCAGGCCTAATAGACAAAAGCCCCTCGTATTCGACTCGCCCGGGGGCTTTCGTCTATACGGCTAAATGTTATGCGGTCGTTTTTCTTTTTTGTCAAATGGTAATATTAATTTTATTTAAACTTGATATGTCCATAAAAGTTATTTCACCTTGTGTAATATTCAAAAGTTGGCATTACTGTTACCCCTTGTTCAAGCATACGCTTTTTTATTTTTTTAGAATTCATCATTTTTTTAGCTTTTTCTATGTCTGAAATTAAGAAGACAAGATGTACAAAATTTATATCGTCAATTCCACGGGCTATAACTTCATCTATAAGTCCATATTCTAATCTTTGTGAGGCAACTTCAGTATCATAAGCCTTTAGCCATTGGTCAAAGTCTTTAACTTTGATGGCATATTCTAAAAAGTCTAAATGAGATTTTGGTGGGTTAAAACGAATTACCTGAATAAAGTCAAATGTTTGATGGTTTGTAACGCCTGCTTTTTTTGCCTTTTCTTGAAATTCGTTACTACCAACATATGCTTTTACTTTTTCTACATCATTAATCACGTAAGCTGTGATAACAGTATTTGAATTGAAAATAGAATTTGCAACTGCAATAGCATTCATTCCATTACTTTTCCTGATTGTTGAATCTTCATTGTAAATGCGTCTCCAGTCACTATAGTCATTTACTATAAATTTTGAAACGGCTACATTGAATGGTTTGAATTGAGTTGAGTCTGTTTGCCCAAACGCTTTGTTGTTTGTTAAAAACAAAGATGCACATGTAAAGATTGTCAGAACTGTTAATCGGATTATTTTTTTCATTTTAAAATTTATTACTGAGCTAGATTTATTTTGACAGTGCAAAATTCTGACTAACGTTTTATTTTACTCTGAAAATTAGTCAATTACAAAGCCAACGTCATCAGGTTTGAGGTCAAACTTAGTGATTTGTTTCTTTATACGTTCTACAAGTTTTAGTTTTCTTTTCTGATCTAAGAATAAGTATTCCGTTGGTGGTTTATAGCTTACCTTTTTTGTAATTATGGTCCAGATAATTACTGCAAGTTTTCTTGCAGTGGCGCTTACAGCAACTGTCCGTCCTTTTTTGTATGCTACTCTTTTGAAAAAATCAGACAGGTGGGTGTCTTTCAAATTGCCAATTGCATTGGCTGCATTACGAAAAGCAATTTTCAACCTGTTACTTCCTTTAGGAGTTTTTGAACTTAATAATTTGCCACCACTTATTTTGTTGTTTGGAGCAAGGCGCAGCCATGAAGTAAAATGTTTTGCCGTAGGAAACATTTCAAACCCGCCCGGGCCAACTTCACTCATGATGCTCATAATGGTTGAATGATTAATACCTTCAATTTTCATCAGGTCAACACCGCCAAAATATTGATACGATGCCTGGTTTAAATCAATTCCCTTTATTGAATTTTTGTTGATGCGTTTATGAGGCTTGTTATCTGTTTTTAATTTCTTCATTTCAGGGTGCGTGTTGATTTGTACTTTTAAAAATTTAGTTATCTCCACATCACAGGCATCGGTTTTTTTCTGAAAGAACAAATAGCTTTCATATTCTTGCTTCAGTCCAAAAAGATAATCAGTACGATTGTTTCCTTTTAAAGCCTTTGCAATTTCCTCTTTAGATTTTTTGCAATTGCCATGTCGGAGTTCTGATAGTTTTTCGGGGTCGAGATTTCCTTTGCAAATGTCGGCTATGATGGCAAGGCCGGTGAGTCCGCAAATATCACGTACTACCACATCTAAACGAAAGTTGAGCAACTTTAAATACTTCTGCATTTTGTGTGATGCTTGGGCACTCAACTCAATCCAATTGGCTCTTTGACGGCAGTAGGTGCGAAGAGTTTGGGTAACATCATCGGGCAAAAAACTTCCTGTAAGCAGTCCGATCGAATGCAGCTTCTGAATCCATCGTGCATCTTTGACATCCGTCTTTTTTCCTTTAATATTTTTTGTGAATTTTCCATTACACAGCGTAACATCCATGCCGTGCTTGATAAGTTCAACAAACAAATTCTGCCAATAGTTGCCTGTTGATTCCATAGCTACCGAAGTAATTCCATGCTGCTTTAAATGCATACAGATAGCAGTTAAATCATCAGCATACACTCCAAACTCTTTTACATCGGTGAGTTCCTGCCCGATGGCAACAAAGTGCGACTTGCTGCCAATATCAATACCTGCACAATGCTGATTGATAATGTCCATTTCCATTTTTTGTTTTTTCATCTTAAAATTTTTTAAATGAATTATTTTAAAATGACTCAAAGAGAATGTACTTTTGACTTGAAATTATTCTGAACGGGGTAGCGAAAGCTCCACCACTGAAATTATCACTAAGTCCCGACTATGCATCGGGACTTTTTACATTCCAACCAGAATGACGCACGGGCTTATGAGGCACCAATTGCTAAAAGGGTTTTACAATGAGTCAGGTCAAATGTAAAGTGAATATTGCTTCCGTATGGTAAACACGTTAGCACGAGAAATTATTTTCGTTTCGAAAAATGGGGAATGACCGCTAACGTTTGGCAGCTACAAGAAGTTGGCGATTTCGGAGACGAAAACTGTCTGCCACCACTGAATTTGATGCGAAGCACGAAGCTTCATGTAACCACTGAACCGCCAATTTCTTGTAGGTGCTGTTATCTGCTGCCCTTCTGTCTGGCCTAAGCACAATCGTTTGGAATTTGCAAAAAAGCTTTTGATATGCTTCTATTTTTGTCATTCTGCTGAAGATGAAATTGATTTTTCCAAAAATGCGATAATTCTTAATAACTCATCTGGTCTATTAAGGTCAACCGTTATTAGTCTTTCTTTCAGTTTCTTATTTTCTAAAATATTTATTTCTGATTGGAAAGGAAAATCTTCAAGCCAAAAAAAGTCAGATGTAAAATCAATTCCTTCTGTTTTCAATGCAGTCCAATTTGTCGGTTTGATTGTTTCCATTTTATATAGAGTCTTATCGTCAAAATGTTTTTCCAAATAATTAAGTGCCGTTTTTTTACTTCCCTTGCAGTGTGTTGTCAACCAATAACAATCAAAATTACTTGTCACGAAATTTATGAACTGAACAACATTTCCTGCTGGTTTCGTTTGTTTTGAAGTCAATAAAACTCCGTCAATATCTAAGTACAGTTTTTTCATTATCCAAGGTAATCGTCCTTCAAGGATTTTGATTTGAGCCACTCTTTATATTGGTCTAAACTGATTGGTGGGTCAGGTGATTTTTCACCTAAACTTACCAATGGGGTTTGAGGAACAATTTCACAATAATATTTCAACGCATCTTCTCTTGTGTCAAAATTGTCAACCCGAAACACAGGATAGTCTGGAACATTTCGTCTTGTAATCACAGCCCACTTTGGTTCTGAATTTACAGTTACTCTTGAGATTTCCATAACGAACTTTCTGTCGTCATTAAATAGCATATCAAAAATTAATGGTCTCATTTTGTCTGTTCAATATTAGCAATGTCGCGTTAGGGTTGCAGATAACGTCAGCCTGTGAAAAAACCATTTCCTCAACAGCCACACGTTAATAACATGTGGTAAAAATAAAAAACATAATCACAGGTGTTTACTATTTTTGAAAAAATATTTTTTGCATGCAGCACATAGCGCAAGCCAATAGACATCAGGTAGATTTTAGTTCGCTTGACTGTCGTATTTCGGCAAACAACCCAGTTCGTTTTATCGATGCATTTGTTGATAAGCTCGATTTACCTCAGTTACAGTTTGAGGTAACTAACATCAACACTGAGGGGCGTCCATCGTTCGATAGAAAGTTGTTTCTCAAAGTATACATATACGGTTACATCAACGGCATACGCTCATCGCGTAAGCTTGAGCGCGAGTGCATGCGTAATGTTGAAATGCAATGGTTGTGCGGCAACCTTGTTCCCAATTACCATAGTATAGCAGACTTCCGTAAAGACAACTCCCAAGCCTTGCGCAACACCTTTAAGTTGTTTGTGCAGTTTCTTTCAGATTGCGATTTGCTTGGTAAAGAATTAATAGCCATTGATGGTACCAAGTCTCGAGCACACAATAGCAAGAAGAATAATTACAATCCCAAAAAAATAGAACGCCACTTAGCTTATATAGAAAACAAAACCAACGAGTATATTGCTCAATTAGACGCTTGCGATGCCAACGAACAGGAATTGAAAATAGATGATATAGCACATAAAATTGAAAAATTAAAAGCCAGCAAAATTAACTACGAAGCCTTGCAAAAAGAGTTAGCCCAGAGTGGTCAGCCACAAATAAGCACCACCGATGCCGATGCACGTGCCTTGCTCATACAAGGCCAGGTTGTGGAAGTGAGTTACAATACACAAGCAGCAGTAGATGAAAAACATAAATTAGTAGTAGCCACACATACCATAAATCGCAATGATAGAAATGCGCTTACTGATATTGCCAAAGAAGCAAAAACAAAACATGGAGGTAGAAACGTATACAGTAATAGTAGATAAAGGGTATCACAACGGTAGGCAGATACAGCAGACCACACAAGCAGGCATAACCACCATTGTAGCACCACCCGAAATAGTAAACAGCAACGAGCATGGCACCACCCCGATTACGTAGTAACTAAGTTTGTATACGATGAAAGCACCGATACATATACATGTCCACAAGGCGCAACACTAACAACCACAGGCAATGGCATCGCAAATCGCGCGAGCGCGATACTTACCAATTTAAAAATACCGTACACCAAAATGTAAAACCTGCCCTGCAAAACACCTGTGCACAGGGCGCGCCAAAGGAGGCCGCGAAATAGAACGCAGCGAATTTGCAGCCGAAGTAGAAGCCAACAATGCCCGCTACCACAACAACAAAGAATTGTACCGAAAGCGACAAGAAATAAATGAACACATATTTGGAACCATCAAAAGAGTATGGGGATATTACTACACAAATCTGAAAGGATTAATAAAAGTGAACGGAGAATGGAGCCTCATCATGACAGTTTACAACCTCAAGCGCACAATCAACATACTAGGTATACAGCCACTGTTACAAAAATTAAAAAATTGGAAACCAGATTACAAAAGGATTCCACGGCTTCAATCAAAAACGACTGCATTACATCAATTTCTACGCATCCAATTTTACGAGTATAGTGTAGCGGCCTAAAAAACTGCCTTGGTTAAAATCACCCTAAATCGTATATAGTCATGGTTAAAGCAGAATTTTGGCTCGTATAATTTTTGAAATGGTGTTTTTTCACATCCTGACGTT